>NZ_PYME01000079.1:0-534 GCF_003025515.1 Photobacterium gaetbulicola
TATCAGCAGTAGGAGCGATACCTGAATTGAATAAATGGTAAATGACACCATCAAATACCGCAGCCCCATTCACTGACATTACGCCATTTTCAACAACCAGAATTCGCGGCTCAGAAGGTAGACCATTTAAACCTGCACCATTCACTAAATCACAATTGCCTTCAACCCACACTTTATCTGTTGGCGGCGAACCTGCTGTCCCTTCAAAAGCTTGTTTAATTTTGCTGTCACACCGTTTGGCTGTGACTATCACCCCCGCTGAATTTACCTCATCTGTCGCCTCAACCGAACCAGTAATAACAGTAAACTCGCTCTTTACTTCTGCAATTTCATCTCGAGATTTATAGAAAAAGCTTTCAAATGGGTTCATGTTCAGATCTTTGACAAAATCTAATTCAAGTGCACCATTAGCAGCAGGCGGCGTATCTTGTGCGTTAATATCGGCATCCCACGCATTAAGAGCAGCGTACGTATCCGTAGCATAATCCACTCCACATTGCCCTGAAAAACCAGGATATGGCCAATTGGTTTCGG
>NZ_PYME01000080.1:0-518 GCF_003025515.1 Photobacterium gaetbulicola
GGGTTCACCAATCAATTCGCGCGCGTGGCAATTACCGCATAGACAATGCGCCCGCTGTATTGGAAGCAGCAAAAAGTGGTTTAGGTATTGCCTATCTTGCAGCTTACCTGCTCACCGATGAATTTGAAACCAACAAGCTCGTTTAGCTGCTGCCAGAATGGAAAGCTGATGTTGAGCTTCCAATTTATGCGGTATACCCAAGACGGAAATATTTGGCACCGAAAGTAAGATGTTTCATCGATTTTATGTCTGAACGTATGTCTCAACCTCCTTATAGGAAAATAAACCCGATAACAGAAAACGGCTAAATTAGCGCACGTGGGTGGTATAACCACCCTTTCTTTGCTTCTTCTCACTAATTGCATTGTGTTTCCTGCTGAATGTTCTAAACCTAAATGAAAGGCTTATGTTCCTCAGGTTCTCAAATGACTGACTTTCGTAATGTAACTCCATCTTTAATTTTTTTTATTTTGCTATTCAGCCTGTTCGGTTGCAGTGGATCTTCCAGTGGATTAAAT
>NZ_PYME01000081.1:0-516 GCF_003025515.1 Photobacterium gaetbulicola
ATGATCTGACCTTCAGTATTGATAATTTGCCAACCTGGGCGATCTTTAATACCGCCAGCGGTGTGCTTTCCGGCACGCCATCCAACGGCGATGTCGGCACTACGTCGAACATCGTGATTCATGTCAGCGACGGAAACGAGACCGTGAGTCTGGCCGCGTTCAACCTGGAAGTGGTGAATGTTAACGACGCGCCGGCCATTTCGGGTACCCCGGCGACCAGCGTCCAGCAGGATTCCAGTTACAGTTTCACGCCAGTAGCCAGTGATATCGACAACGATGATCTGACCTTTGGTATCGACAATCTGCCGGCTTGGGCGAGCTTCAATACCGCCACCGGGCAGCTGTTCGGCACGCCGAGCAACGACGATGTCGGGACTACATCGAATATTGTGATTCATGTCAGTGATGGAGTAGAGACGGATAGTCTTGGTCCATTCAGCCTAGAGGTGGTCAATGTCAATGATGCACCGACGATTTCGGGGACGCCGGCGACTTCGGTCAACCAGGGTGCCAGCT
>NZ_PYME01000009.1:0-211130 GCF_003025515.1 Photobacterium gaetbulicola
GGCCCGAAGGTCCCCCTCTTTGCTCCGAAGAGATTATGCGGTATTAGCCATCGTTTCCAATGGTTATCCCCCACACTAGGGCAGTTTCCCAGGCATTACTCACCCGTCCGCCGCTCGCCGCCCATAAGCGCACCCGAAGGATTGTTTATGTCGCTGCCGCTCGACTTGCATGTGTTAGGCCTGCCGCCAGCGTTCAATCTGAGCCATGATCAAACTCTTCAATTAAAGTTTTGGCTCAGTGATTACTGATAAATTGACTGTGCTGATACCGAAGTATCAATTTGGTCACTCAGCTCACTGATAAATCTTTTTGACTATCATTTCACGAGTGCCCACACAGATTGCATGGTCAAATTGTTAAAGAACAATGCTGACTGGTTAGCGGCTTAAGTTGCCGTGCTCCGTGTCAGTGAGGTGGCATTATAGGGAGAGATTTTGTGAGGGCAATAGTTTTTTCAAGAAAAAAGGCCAAGCGAACAAACTTTAAACAGGGCGGTAATTTTCGACTATTTTATGACTCTACCTACGCAGGAAATCAATCAAATTCACTATACTTTGAAATAACAGTTTCAAGACTTACAGATTGAATTTGCTCAAACCGATCGTTCCAAATTACCTCTACAGTCACTTTTTTCGCATCTGGGACTGGCATATCGTCAATAACAGTAACAACTCTCGTTACCGTCAAACCCGCCATAGAAGTAGCTTCTGTATGACTCTGAATTGAACCAAAGGCAATAGTCCCTCCCGCAGCACTTTGTGATCGAGTATGGTACTGTTCCAGTTTCTCTTCAGCTAAATACAAAGCATCCAACGTTTTTAGGGCATTATCTGCCTTAAAGTCCATAAACGATTGCATTTTAATCACCGCCATTACACCTACTGCCATAATCGCAAGTGCAATCAGAACTTCAACAAAGCTAAAACCTCTGGAATTAGAAATCATGCCATGTTCCTTGCATCCATTTTACTGTCACCGGGCCTCCTTCAAACTTATCGAAATAGCTGCCGTTATACGTCAACGCAAATGAATCAAACAGTAATGCATTCTGTGATACGAATTTCTGAACAGAAATATCGTAGTGTTTAGCGTCTAAAATTACGCCGCCATTTATATTGAGTGAACCATGAAGATAGTAGCTTGCCAAATCGACCTTATCGCCAAAAACCGAACTCGGATGGTTTAAGTGATCGAAAGCCTTACTACCCTCCCAGTCACTAAAGTCATACTGATAATCCACGTTGTAGTGGAATAGCAAACCGTTGTACTTTTCTGATTTATCCCCATTATTCGGAAAAAGCGAAAACAGCCCATCATGGACAAGTATCAGCACGCCATCTAGGCGCTGTGATTCTTTGGCCACATTTTCAAAGTCTACTCCCGCCACTTCACAGCTCCCCTCTACCCAAATTTTTTCATGCCCTTTTGTTAAAGCTTCCAGGATTGCAGCAGAGCAATTGGTCATACCCGAGTATTCGAAGTCATTACCCGATGGAGATGTTGTTTCTGTTATTACAACATCAAAGTAATCATCACGGACTTGGTTGTGCTGCTGATCACTGACTCCAAAAAAATCCTCAAAAGGACTCATGCTAGGATCATGCACAAAGTCCTCTTTCAATGCTTCTATCCCGGTCCCCATTGTTTTATGTGACGCTAGGCAGTCCTTACCTTTGTTATCAAAAGACGGATCAGGCTTAGCAAGTAGTCCATAATTAGCAATGGATGCTGTCGGTTCATATTTGTCTCGATATCGAACAGCCACACACTGCCAACCTTCACCAGTAAATTTTCCCGGCTCCGGGTTATAAATTGCTAACGAGGAATGTGCGTACATATTCGAACCTGTCTGTATTGCACCACTCTTGCCGCTCGATAAAATACTAATGCTCTTTTTCAGCGTCGCTTTTGCACGATCTATATACTGTGAAGTCAGCTCATAGGTAGAAGCATCTTTAACAGCAACCAAATCAACACCAAGACCTGTCGTACATCCATTTGGAAAAAAACCAGGCTGATGGGCATTTTCAGGATTAGGAGAGTTGAATATTGTTGTCAGCCCGCACTCCATTCCCCCTTCTGCCAGCCAATGCGCCTGCCTGGCCAGAACTTCATTCTGGGTACGTTTAATCTGATAAAAAACATTTTTATACGATGCCAAAGAGAGCACCGATGATATGAGCAATATCATGGTCGTCACCAGCAACGTTGTCAGTCCTCTCTGCTTCTGCATTAGTTCCAGTTCCTTGTTTTAACAATCACATTTTTAGAGGCGATTACGGTATTGTCCAATGTCGACACATCTAGGCTAATCGTTAATAACTGACTTGTCGCTCCACCACTACCCAGCAACTTCTCTTCAACTTCAAACTTGGTCACTTTGAGTCGTTGATAGTCAAGAGCCGAGTGCCCTTTCTTGCATGCATCAGCCGCTGTCATAACCGAGCTCTCAGTCATATAGATATTAAGCTTTTCATCTTCTAGATAATAAGAACGGTAATACTCATTACTTCCATCACTATAGCCATAGCCAATACAGTGAGATTTACCGGCCATTGGTGCATCCAGATACACAGTATTCGTCGCACCGCTGATCAAAAAGGTCGATGAAGCGCCGGATGCAAATCCGGCCCGTAAGATGTCATCCTTTATCATTCGTAGGGCATCGTTGGTATCTTGCGCCAACATCAACTGCAACGAGCGCTGTGAAGCACTACTGAATCCAGACATAAATATGGAAGTGACCGCAGCCAAGACCAACAGTGACATTGCGGTTGCCACTACCAGCTCAATCAGGCTATAACCACGGCTAATTTTATGAGCAGATACCATAGCCGTAGCCTCCATTTTCACTACAGACATATAGCCGGCCCGTCATAAGATTGGTTTTGACTCTAACGCTTTCTCTACCGCCAACAGAAAAAACAAAGCTACCACTCAGCTCTGGGCGCCCGGTCATTGAATCAAACCCAATCGTATCTTTCGTAAATGTCATATAAAAAGATAAACTTGGAAATTGGTCGCCACTGACTTGCGCAATAACCTCATTGCCACTTGATGTTTTAGCCCGTATCAACCAATCAGGAGCGGTATTCACTGCAGAGCTGAAACCAACATCTACAGTCTCTACCGTAATATCTTCTCCCCGCATCACCGCTTCAGACTTAGCTTGTGCCAGTAGCCTCTCGATATCAATCGCTAGCCGCCTGATCTTATTGCTTTCAAGTACATTGTTAAATGATGGTGCAGCTGCGCTCACCAAGGTAACGACAACGGTTAGGGCAATCAGCAACTCAAGCAAGCTAAAACCAGCATCTTGCCTAACATGAAGGTAACTTTTATGTACGCCATACACAGTTCCGCGACCTATTCCCCATTTCCATCCAAATTGTCAATGACAGAAAATATTCAACTTGATGTATATATTATCATCCCGCCAAAATGTCGATGACTGAATTGAGATGAGTTATCGAGTGAACTCGAAGATTTTAGAGGCATTAAAAAATGAAAAGACAAAAAGGCGTGACGTTGATCGAGCTCTTAATCGCGGTAGCGGTCATCGCAATTCTCGGATCGATTGCCTACCCCTCATACCAAGAACACTTTCTAAAGTCGCATCGCTCTAGAGCAATGACAGATCTCATCAAGGTTCAATTAAAGCTTGAAGAGCAATACACCAAGAATAATAGCTACCTATTTAATATCGTCAGTGGTGGTAGTTGTTCATTCTGTGAGTCAGCTCCAGACCGCTACAAATTCACCATTGACTCAAGTGGCTCAGGCGAAAACCTTTACATCATCAAAGCGACACCGCAAAGAGAATCCGGCCAAAATAAGGATAGCTGTAAGACTCTGACTCTTAACGCGGCAGGAATAGGCAAAGCGACGGGAAGTGGCAAGTGCTGGTAAAAACAAAAAAGCCAGCTTGCGCTGGCTTTTCGTATATATAATCTAACAGGTCAATTAACCGGTTAGATCATCGAAGAACTTCTTCACACCGTCAAAGAAGCCTTCAGCCTTTGGCTTATGCTTCTTTGCCGCTTTACCACCTAGGGTTTCTTCAAGTTCTTGTAGCAACTCTTTCTGACGGGCACTTAGGTTAACCGGGGTTTCTACCACCAGCTTACAGATAAGATCACCCATTGCGCCACCACGTACCGACTTCACGCCCTTACCACGCATGCGGAACATGCGGCCAGTTTGGGTTTCAGAAGGTACTTTCAGGTTCACGCGACCATCAAGGGTTGGGACTTCAACCTCGCCACCCAAGGCAGCCATAGTGAAGCTCACTGGGACTTCGCAGTATAGGTTGTTACCGTCACGCTCGAAGATGTGGTGCTGGGCAACATGGACCTGTACGTACAGATCACCGGCTGGCGCGCCAAACTCACCTGCTTCACCCTCGCCAGATAGACGAATGCGATCGCCAGTATCCACACCGGCAGGGATTTTAACAGACAGCGTCTTGGTTTCTTCCTTGCGGCCCTGACCGTGACAGGTACCACATGGCTCTTTGATGATCTTGCCGCGACCGTGACAGTGCGGACAGGTCTGCTGTACAGCGAAGAAGCCCTGGCGCATCTGCACCTGGCCACTGCCGTGACAGGTACCACACGTAGTGGCAGATGTGCCTTTCTTGGCACCTGAACCGTCACAGGTATCACAGTGAACCAAAGTAGGAACACGGATCTCTTTGCTACAGCCGCGAACCGCTTCTTCCAGTGTCAGCTCCATGTTGTAGCGCAAGTCGGCACCACGCTGGGCGCGCTGCTGACCACCACGACGGCCACCGCCACCGAAGATATCGCCAAACACATCACCGAAAATGTCACCGAAGTCAGCACCGCCGCCGAAGCCGCCGCCACCGCCCATACCGCCTTGCTCAAAGGCGGCATGGCCGTACTGATCGTAAGCTGCTTTCTTCTGAGGATCCGTTAGGATTTCGTATGCAGTCTTAACTTCTTTGAACTTCTCAGCCGCTTGCTCATCACCCTGGTTACGGTCAGGGTGGAACTTCATTGCAAGGCGCTTGTAAGCCTTTTTGATATCACGCTCTGACGCATCACGACTTACGCCCAGAACTTCATAAAAATCTCGTTTTGACATACTTATCTGTCACCTGCCTTAATACAGCTACGGGCGCAAGAGTAACCTCCAACGCCCGCGCTCAAATAAGATTAAGAATTAACTATCTTATTTCTTATCGTCTTTAACTTCTTCGAACTCAGCGTCAACCACGTTGTCGTCTTGCTCTTGCTGAGGCTGTTCGCCACCAGCTTGTGCCTGCTGTGCTTGAGCCTGCTGCTGAGCGATTTCCATCAGCTTCTGAGAAGCTGCGATAAGCGCCTGAACTTTAGCGTCGATTGCTTCTTTATCTTCGCCTTTACGTGCTTCTTCAAGCTCGTTTACAGCCGCTTCGATGGTCGCTTTGTCTTCAGCTGGAAGCGCATCGCCCGCTTCTTCGATCTGCTTGCGAGTACCGTGAACTAGCTGGTCAGCTTGGTTACGTGCAGTTACCAACTCTTCGAACTTCTTGTCCGCTTCTTTGTTAGCTTCTGCTTCCTGTACCATCTTCTCGATATCTTCGTCGCTCAGACCGCCAGATGCCTGAATAGTGATCTTCTGCTCTTTACCTGTGCTCTTATCTTTCGCAGATACGTGCAGGATACCGTCGGCATCTAGGTCGAATGTTACTTCGATCTGAGGCATACCGCGAGGAGCCGGGTTGATACCTTCTAGGTTGAACTGGCCAAGAGACTTGTTATAGCCCGCTTGCTTACGCTCACCCTGTAGGACGTGGATAGTTACCGCGCTCTGGTTGTCTTCAGCAGTCGAGAACACCTGGTTCGCCTTAGTAGGGATAGTGGTGTTTTTCTCGATTAGCTTAGTCATTACGCCACCCATGGTTTCGATACCAAGAGATAGTGGAGTAACGTCTAGTAGTAGAACGTCTTTAACTTCACCCGCAAGAACACCGCCCTGAACGGCAGCACCAACGGCAACTGCTTCGTCTGGGTTCACGTCTTTACGTGGCTCTTTGCCGAAGAACTCAGAAACTTTCGCCTGAACCATAGGCATACGAGTCTGACCACCAACAAGGATAACGTCAGTGATGTCGCCTACAGATAGGTCTGCATCAGCAAGAGCAACTTTTAGTGGCTCAAGAGAGCGTTGTACTAGGTCTTCAACTAGAGATTCTAGTTTCGCACGTGTCACTTTGATGTTCATGTGCTTAGGACCCGTCGCGTCAGCAGTCACGTAAGGTAGGTTTACGTCAGTCTGCTGAGCAGAAGAAAGTTCGATTTTCGCTTTTTCAGCCGCTTCTTTAACACGCTGCATCGCTAGCGGATCGTTCTTAAGGTCGATACCTTGCTCTTTCTTGAACTCGTCAACCAAGTAGTTGATCATGCGGTTATCGAAGTCTTCACCACCTAGGTGCGTGTCACCGTTGGTAGAAAGCACTTCAAAGGTCTTCTCGCCCTCAACTTCGTCGATTTCGATGATAGAGATATCGAAAGTACCACCACCAAGGTCGTAAACCGCGATAGTACGGTCACCACCCTGCTTGTCTAGGCCATAAGCCAGAGCAGCAGCAGTTGGTTCGTTGATGATACGCTTAACTTCAAGACCTGCGATACGGCCGGCATCTTTCGTTGCCTGACGCTGTGCATCGTTGAAGTATGCTGGAACTGTGATAACCGCGCCAGTTACTTCCTCACCAAGGAAGTCTTCAGCAGTTTTCTTCATTTTCTTAAGTACTTCAGCAGAAACCTGAGGAGCAGCCATTTTCTGGCCTTTTGCTTCTACCCAAGCATCACCGTTGTCAGCCTTAACGATTTTGAAAGGCATGATTTCGATGTCGCGCTGTACTTCTTCGTCTTCAAAGCGACGACCGATAAGACGCTTGATTGCAAATAGCGTGTTTTCAGGGTTTGTCACCGCCTGGCGCTTAGCTGGCTGACCAACTAGAGTTTCACCGTCTTGGGTGTAAGCGATCACAGATGCCGTTGTGCGCTCACCCTCAGCATTTTCAATTACACGTGGCTTGTCACCATCAAGTACTGCTACACAAGAGTTAGTTGTACCCAAGTCAATACCAATGATTTTACCCATCAGGCTCTCTCCGAAATTCATTTAGCTTACTTGTCAGCTCGTTACCTTAACGCCGCTGACAATGCGGTGTTACCCGCTGAAATTGATTTACGATGTCGTATGACTACTAAATAGGGGCAGCCAAATTGTTTTCAAGGGCGACATCGAAAAAAAATCAAAAAAAATTAAAAAGCCCGCACGAAGCGGGCTTTGCTCAATCGCTATCCCGCTTATGCTTGGGTATCGATGTTGCCAGCCGCAGCCTTAGACACCATTACCATTGCAGGGCGAACCACACGGCCATTCAGCTCGTAGCCCTTCTGCATCACCAGCATGACAGTGTTTGGCTCGTGCTCAGCACTTTCCTGGATAGACATTGCCTGGTGGAATTCAGGGTTGAAGGCTTCACCGATAGGGTTCAGCTGCTTCAGGCCGAATTTCTCAACCGTACCCATCATGGTTTTCAGCGTTAGCTCAACACCTTCAACCATTGGCTTGATCGCTTCGTCGTTCTTGTCTGCCATCTCGATAGCACGTTCCATGTTATCGATAACCGGCAGTAGCTCTTCAGCAAACTTATTCAGAGCAAACTTACGTGCCTTGTCAATTTCCTGCTCGCTGCGGCGACGCATGTTTTCTACGTCGGCACGGGCACGCAACACGCTGTCTTGCTGTTCACGTACTTTGGCTTCGCTGGTTAGCAAAGCAGCTTCTAGCTCAGCGATGCGGGCTGCCTGCTGCTCTTCAATGGTCATTTCAACCACTTCTTCCTCAGCAGATTCAGTTTCAACCGCTTCAACAGTTTGCTCTTGCTGTAGCTGTTCGTCCTGTACTTTTTTCTCTTCGTTGCTCATGCTTTCGCTTCTCCGCCAAGATCATGGTATTCAATGGAGGATAGAATAATCAGCTCTATCCAAAAAACTCGTATATGCGCATATTATGGGGATGAAGTTCAATGAATCAACCCGATATCGCTCACAATGCGCGACAAGTGTCTAATCCTGACGCTATACTGGACATCTCTTTATTTGTCGGATCATGGACATGACACGCGTTTTCCAGACTATCGCGATAATTGGCAAACCCCGCAACCCCGAAGCCTTGCAGACCCATTTGAGCCTCTATAAATGGCTGGTCGAGAAAGGGTATGACGTACTTGTTGACCACCGCCTGGCCAATGACCTGTCACTGCCCAAGACCGCCTTTTGTGATTTATTGACTATCGGTGACAAAGCCAACTTGGCGATCGTAGTCGGTGGTGACGGCAATATGCTGGGCGCGGCACGGGTACTGTCGCGCTTCGACATTGCGGTGATTGGCGTCAACCGCGGCAGCCTTGGCTTTTTGACCGATCTTGATCCCGATGCCTTCGAAGACGAGCTTGACCAGGTGCTCAACGGCGAATACGTGGTTGAAAAGCGCTTTTTGCTTGAAGCGGAAGTCCACCGCCACGGCATGATAAAAAGCCGCAACGCGGCCCTCAACGAAGCGGTGCTGCACCCGGACAAAATCGCCCACATGATTGAGTTCGAGGTCTACATCGATGATACCTTTGCCTTCTCCCAGCGCTCCGACGGCCTGATTATCTCTACGCCAACCGGTTCAACGGCCTATTCGCTTTCCGGTGGCGGCCCGATCCTGTCTTCCGAGCTCAATGCGATTTCGTTGGTGCCGATGTTCCCGCATACCCTGTCGTGCCGCCCATTGGTGGTGGACGGCAATAGCCGGATCAAATTGATGGTTTCACCAACCAATGGCAGTACATTGGAAGTCAGCTGTGACGGCCAGGTATCCCTGCCGGTCAGCCCGGGCGATGAGATCCACATTTACCAAAGCCCGGAAACCCTCAAGCTGATCCACCCGAAGAATTACAGCTACTATGAGGTGCTGCGGGGCAAGCTGGGCTGGTCGAGTCGATTGTTCTAGCGCAAATCACCTCAATAATCCAATTCTGAAGCCAACCTAAAGGTTGGCTTTTTTATTGCCAAATTTCAGAACGTTAACCTAAATCAAGCTTTGTTGGAAAAATTTCACCAACAGTACTTTACTGTATGTAGATACAGTATATACTGTATGAAAAAACAGGTGTTGATTTAAACAGGTGAACACATGCTGGCTCATATGACGATCTCAAACTTTGCTATTGTCAAAAACCTTGAATTTGAACTTAAACCGGGAATGACGACCATCACCGGTGAAACGGGTGCAGGTAAATCCATTGCCATCGATGCACTTGGCTTGTGTTTGGGTGATCGCGCCGAAGCTTGCATGGTTCGCCCGAACGAAGACAAAGCAGAAATCTCTGCCGCCTTCTCATTGCTCAACAACCAAGCCGCCCGCCGCTGGCTGGAAGACAACGAGCTGATTGATGGTGACGAATGTATCCTGCGTCGTGTCATCACCAAGGAAGGCCGTTCACGTGGCTTTATCAACGGTAGCCCGGTACCTGCATCGCAGCAAAAAGCCTTGGGGCAGTTATTGATCAACATTCATGGCCAGCATGCCCATCAGCAGCTGATGCGACCTGATTACCAGCAGCAAATGCTGGACCAATATGCCGGCCACCATCAGCTGATGGAAAAAACCCGCAACCACTATCAGCGCTGGCGTCAGGCCAACAACGAATACAAGCGTCTGGTGCAAAACCGCGAAGAGAACGAAGCGCAGAAGCAACTGATCCAATACCAGGTCAAAGAGCTCAACGAACTGGCTCTGGCCGAAGACGAGTACGCCGAGATCGAAGAAGAGCACAAGCGCCTCTCCAACAGCGGCGAGCTGGCGGTATCGAGCCAGACAGCGCTGTCGATGCTCTATGACAACGAAGATTGCAACGCCCTCAACATGCTGCAGTCGGCATGCCAGGAAGTCGCCAACCTCGGCGAGATCGACAGTAACCTCAGCGCTATCCCGCAAATGCTGGAAGAAGCCATTATCCAGGTACAGGAAGCGAGCCAGGAGCTACGCAGCTACCTTGATAACATGGATATGGATCCACAGCGACTGATGTACCTCGAAGAGCGACTGGCCAAGATCATGTCGCTTGCCCGCAAGCACTACGTGATGCCGGAAGAGCTATACAGCAAGCACCAGGAGTTGCTTAAAGAGCTGGAAAACCTTGATTGCAGCGATGAGCGCTTGGAAGAGATTGCCGAGAACGTCGAATGCCTGCGCCAGAAATTCCTGGCCAGTGCCGAAAAGCTCAGCAAGAGCCGCCAACGCTACGCCAAGGAGCTCGACAAGAAGATCTCCGACAGCATGCACCAGCTCAGCATGGAAAACGGCGTGTTCAAGATTGATGTTCAGAGCGATACCGAAGGGATGCTGAGCCCATTGGGCTTCGACACCATCACCTTCTTGGTCTCGACCAACCCTGGCCAGCCATTGCAGCCGCTGGGCAAAGTGGCGTCCGGCGGTGAGCTATCGCGGATCTCGCTGGCTATCCAAGTGATCACAGCGCAAAAAGTCGAAACCCCTAGCCTGATATTCGATGAAGTCGATGTGGGGATCAGCGGACCGACCGCGGCCATCGTCGGCAAGATGCTACGCACCCTGGGCGAGTCGACCCAGGTCATGTGTGTGACTCACTTGCCACAGGTCGCTGGTTGTGGCCACCAGCAGATGTTTGTAGCGAAGAAGTCCAGTAAGGGACAGACCGAAACCAACATGTTCCCGCTGACCCAGGAAGCCCGCGTCAACGAACTGGCCCGCCTGTTAGGCGGTAGCGAAATTACCGAGCGCACTCTGGCAAACGCAAAAGAGCTGCTGGTTGCGGCATAAATAGAATAAACTTAACGGGCAGTGCAACTAAATGGTTGTACTGCAGTCTCAATTACAGTTTTTTTCTTTACTGCTTTTTTACTTCTGCTCGGGGGTTGTTTATCATCGCTGCAGAATAAAGCGAACTTGCCGGGATGCTATGAATTGGAAGAACCTTGCTGCCGTGGCTTTGGCGGTCAGTTTATTGGGTGGCTGTTCAGTCGTTGATCGACTGGTCTACCGAATTGATATTAACCAGGGTAACTACCTGGAGCAAAAAGATATCGACACCCTTCGATACGGAATGAACAAAGAGCAGGTGCAGTTCGTGCTCGGCTCGCCAATGCTGATTGAACCTGAGTACCCGGATACCTGGTACTACGTGTACTACCACAAGCCGGGCCACAAAGAGCCGCAACAGAAAAACCTGATCCTGAAGTTCAATGCCCAGAATCAGCTAACCAGCCTGGAGGGGGACTATGAGAAAAGCCCTCAGTTCATGGAGCAATTCAACTAAGGTTGCTCGACATTGCTGGTTAACAGAAAACAAAAAGCTCGCCATTGGCGAGCTTTTTTATTGGGATCCATTGCTGCCCGCTCCTAAGCTTTATCGCCCTTGGCGACCAATGCTTCTTGCTTGGCTTGCTCTGCACGCTTGCGGCGGATCTCTTTCGGATCGGCCAGCAGCGGGCGGTAAATCTCGATACGGTCACCATCATGTACCAAGGCATCGAGCTTCACATTGCGGCTGTAGATCCCCACTTTGTTCTTTTTCAGATCAATCTCCGGGTAGAGTGCCAGCACCCCGGATTGCTCAATGATCTGCTGCACCTGCATATCCGGCGTGACCGTCACACGGATCACCTTCTGTACATCAGGCAGGGCATACACCACTTCAACGTGGATCAGCGTTTCTTCAGAAGTCATAAATCTCTCGCGCACGCTGGGTAAAGGCAGACACCATGTTGTTGGTCAAATCACGGAAGACCTTACCGAACGCCGCTTCCACCAAGCCGTTGGTAAATTCAAAATCCAGCTTGAGCTCGACCTTGCACGCTTCGGCATCGAGCTCAGTGAAGTGCCAGCCACCGACCAGTCGGCTGAACGGGCCATCGACCAGCTGCATGGCAATCATACTGCTGTCAGTCAGATCATTGCGGGTCACAAATGTTTTCTTGATACCGGCCTTGGACACATCCACCGAGGCCATCATATGCTGTTCGGAGCTTTCTAAAATTTTGGTACCAGAGCAGCCCGGCAGGAATGCAGGGTATGATTCAACATCGTTAACAAGTTCAAACATTTGTTTTGCACTAAATGGGACTAATGCAGAACGACTGATCTGAGGCATAGCTTCTCCTTACAGTTAAAACGTGCCACCTGTCACCGTTTCAAGCGCATTGCGGGTAAAACTATGACAAGGACAACCTCAATGATAACATTACTGGGCTAACAGCCAAAATAAGCGTGTTTATTGACTTCATCTCTTTGATTTATAAATAGACACTTTTCGACCAGCCAGAGCATCTGCCGCTGGGACAGCAACATTTAAGAGTATTTATGGCCAAGAAAAAACCAAAGCAAAGTAGCAATACTATTGCCAAGAACAAAAGCGCCCGCTTCGAGTTCGCGATCAGCGACGAGTACGAAGCTGGCATGGAACTCCAGGGCTGGGAAGTAAAAGCGATCCGCTCTGGTAAGGTAAACATCTCGGAAAGCTACGTATTCCTGCGCAACGGCGAAGCTTTCATTTCGGGCGTGCAGATCACCCCGCTGAACGCGGCGTCTACCCACGTAGTGGCCGACCCTACCCGTACCCGTAAGCTACTGTTGAACCGTCGTGAAATCGACAAGCTAATGGGTGCCGTTAACCGCGATGGCGAAACCATCGTGGCCCTTTCCATGTACTGGAAGGGTTCATGGGTTAAACTTAAAGTAGGTACGGCGAAAGGTAAGAAACTACACGACAAGCGTGCTGACAAGAAAGACAAAGATTGGCAGCGCGACAAGGCGCGTATCATGAAGAGCAGCCTGCGCTAATACACTTTACCTGCCAGTCATAGCAACCTGTATAGATATCTGTTTATCCTAGTTGGTATAAGTGATGGATTTTTCTCCATAAGAGACACGCTGGCAGGGAATTGTATTGACGCTTGGTGAAATTCTGTTACCATCGCCTTAACTCTGGGGCTGATTTAGGATTCGACAGGATCACGAAGGCTTGTGGAGCATGCCGAGGTGCGGTTGGCCTCGTAAAAAAGCCGCAAAAAAATAGTCGCAAACGACGAAAACTACGCACTAGCAGCTTAATAACCTGCTAAGAGCGCTCCTGCCCTAGCTTCCGCTTGTAAGACGGGGACCAACAGGGGTTCAAACCCAAACAAGATAGCGAGGGAACTTTCGACCAGAGAGGTGAACCGCGAAATAGAATTCTGGTATGTATTGGCATGGCGTGTCTTTCCGCAGTGCTCTTACGAGAATATAGAAAGACTAAGCATGTAGCGCCATCTGTTAGACTGATTTTGGACGCGGGTTCAACTCCCGCCAGCTCCACCAAATCTACATTTAAAGACGTCCTAGGGCGTCTTTTTTTGTATCTATATCAATATAAAATCAATAGTTTATCATCCTGTAGTGTCCTCTAACGTCCTGCCCAATCTTTGACCAATAGTATTCCTTATGGTATTCCTAGTAATACATGTCGAGTTCAGGAATACATCAAAAGACGTAAGGATGTCTAGATGGCCAAGATAACAAAACCGTTAAGTGATAGAGAAATAAAAGCAGCTAAAAGTAGGGATAAAGATTACGTCCTATCTGATGGTGGCGGGCTACAACTTCGCGTTCGTGCTCATGGCTCAAAGCTGTGGAACTTCAACTACATTCACCCTATCACTAAAAAGCGCGTTAACCTTGGTCTTGGCGCATACCCTGATGTATCCCTCTCAAAAGCACGTGAGCTAAGGCAAACTAACCGCCAGCTCGTTACTGAAGGCATAGACCCAAAAGCTTATAAACAAGAAGCAATAGCAAAACAGAAAGCACAAACAGAGCACACATTGTTCAACGTAGCCCAACAGTGGTTCGAAGTAAAAAGTGATTCCATCACTGCTGATCATGCAAAAGATATTTGGCGTTCTCTAGAACTCAATGTTTTTCCTGACCTTGGTCAATTACCAATAAAAAAAATATCTGCACCTTACGTGATTGACGTATTGAGACCTATAGAAGCAAAAGGCAGCCTAGAAACACTGAAACGTGTCGTTCAGCGCTTAAATGAAGTCATGATTTATGCAGTTAACTGTGGCCTGATTGATACTAACCCGATTAGTGGCTTGAAATCAGTTTTCAAAAAGCCGCAAAAAGAGAACATGAAAGCACTAGCACCCAATGAGCTTCCAGAGCTCATGAGAGCGGTTGCTAACGCAAGTATAAAGAAAACGACACGCTGTCTAATCGAATGGCAGTTGCACACCATAACGCGCCCTAGTGAGGCAGCTGGTGCCCGCTGGGAGGAGATAGACTTAGAACGTAAAGTCTGGACTATACCTGCAGAGCGAATGAAAAAGCGCCGTGAACACTCCATTCCACTAACCTCTGAGTCTATTGCATTACTAGAGGCCATTCATCCACTAAGCG
Organism: Photobacterium gaetbulicola; assembly: GCF_003025515.1. NCBI lineage: Bacteria > Pseudomonadati > Pseudomonadota > Gammaproteobacteria > Vibrionales > Vibrionaceae > Photobacterium > Photobacterium gaetbulicola. Next base: position 14,489 of record NZ_PYME01000009.1, read on the forward strand.
GTCACAGAGAATTTATATTCCCGTCAGACCGTGATCCAAAGAAACCCTGTAACAGCCAAACGGCTAACATGGCACTTAAACGCATGGGTTTTGAAGGAAGACTTGTTAGTCATGGTCTACGCTCTCTTGCCAGCACTACGCTAAACGAGAAAGGATACAAATCTGAACTGATAGAGGCAGCATTAGCCCACGTAGATAACAATCAGGTACGTGCTGCTTACAACCGGACTGATTACCTAGAACAACGCCGTGAAATGATGAGCTGGTGGAGCCGGAATATAAGAGAGGCTGCACAAGGCAGCCTCTCTGTGACTAGTACCAGCTACAGTAGCCTCAACGATTAAAGTGGCTAAATACATTCTCGAACAACTAGTATTCGACTGCCTATATTTTTATGGCAAAGATAAACCGATCCATATCAGCATTGGCCCTACCAACGCTCATTACGTACTCATCATAAAGACACACTGTGATGGTCTTCGAGTTAGTAGCAAAAGTGCGATAATTAAGCCTCACATGGTATCTTTGATAATTTATAATCACTAAAAGTGATCATCTGGTTTAAGCATGGAAGCTAACTTATTCAAAAAACTTGTATCCGAAGTCAAAGTTGGTAAACAACTTCCTGATGCTATCTACCTACACAGAGATGCTTTTTCTGCCCTACCCGCCGCGCTAAATGTTTTCATCCCTACCGTTGCAAAAGCACTCAAGCTGGATGATGACAATTGGAACCTCGTAAAGCTCTTCAAAAAAGAATTTCGGCTTTCGTTACTTTACTACCCTGATTTTTATAGTAATTCATACCCTGCTTTAAAACACAGCCTTAATGTCAATCTGGCCAAACTAAGCCACAAATCAACAAGCTATGACGGATCAGATAACCCACCAATATTGCATCGAAAAGAGACAATGATCCTTGCCGAGAGTAAGCATTACGAAAACTTTGTTGCTATAACCCAAGAAGGTGAAAATGCAGGGCTTTACGAGAATAGTAGACTCATTGGTTTCAAACGTTCATGGGAAAACATAATCACTCACCACGGGTATAAGATTGTCGCTGGGCGCCTATTCCGAAGCTCGGCATTAATCAATAATAAAGAGCCCGGTATCGACCGACACAAAACCGCATTGGTAAGGCAAGAGCTTTCTGCTCCAATGAAAACACTGGTAAAGCATGGTTACCTTGAAGGCTCTTACTCCATTTTTGATTATGGATGCGGTAGAGGCGACGATCTGCGAGAGCTCGTGACTCATGGCTTAGATGCTTCAGGCTGGGACCCAAACTTTCAACCCGACAACGACAAAATAATATCCGATATTGTGAATCTTGGTTTTGTACTTAATGTCATCGAAGATCAAGATGAACGATTAGACGCCCTACTGGATGCTTGGGAGCTAACCAGTAAGGTTTTAGTCGTATCCGTCATGTTGGCAACTGAAAGCTATATTGCCCAATTCAAGCAATATAAAGATGGCGTAATTACCTCGCGAAACACATTTCAAAAGTACTATGCTCAATCTGAGATAAAAACGTATATAGAGAGAAGCTTACAAGAAGATGCAATAGCGGTAGCACCAGGCATCTTTTACATATTTAAAGACAAATTAGAAGAGCAAAAATATCTACATAATCGATACAAACGTCATCGCAAATGGCAACAACTGACATCACCGCAATCATTGGCAGAAAAGGACAAGGCCAAACTACTGATTATGCAAAACCAAGAACTGTTTAACGCATTCTGGAACATATGCTTAGAACTTGGTCGTATCCCTGTAAATGACGAGTTTGAGCAGTCAGAGAGAGTTCGTGCTCTCGTTGGCTCTCACAAAAAAGTCTTCGGCCTACTAAGTGATATTTTTGATACCAAAGATTTTAAACAAGCAGAAAAGAACCGCAAAGAAGATTTACTACTGTACTTTGCAATGGGGCTATTCGAAAAAAGAAAGCCTTACACTCAACAACCAGAATCACTCAAACGAGATATAAATGCATTATTTGGCAACCACAGAGCAGCTTTAAACCTTGCTGCTGAGCTATTGTTCGCGATTGCAGACACTGAGTTAATAAACACACATTGCGTAAAAGCACACTCTCAACTACCAGCTAGCTTATTAAATGAAGGGCACTCACTCATTTTTCACCGCGACTATCTCAATGAGCTACCTGTGCTACTTCGGATATATGTTGGCGCAGGATTGCAAATGTATGGCGAACTGGATGAAGAAATAGATCTCATCAAAATACACATCCATTCAGGCAAACTGTCACTTACTTCCTACGATGATTTCAACAGCTCCCTTCCCTTTTTGATTGAACGAATAAAAATAAAAATGATCGATCAAGATATTGATTTTTTTGACTATACCAATAAAAACAAACGTCCACCATTATTAAACAAACACCTTTTTTTGGATACAGAGGCACAGGATTACTCTAAGCAACTTAGCTTTGATAAACGGCTATCAAAAATACTTAAGATTGACTGGCATCAGGAGTCGTTACTACATAGAAATGAATTAGAAGTTTTGCTATGCAAAGCAGGTAAGAGAGTTTGTGGATACAAGCTGCTTCGCAGGTAACGAAGAAATGCTATCAAGCGTAGTATTTGAAAGTTAACACATGTAAAATCGCACACTTACAGCAAAGGTATGTCATCAATACACATAACCCACTTTCATTCAACAATCAAAGGTTGATAAAATGACATACTAGGTTAAAATTTACGTCATAAATAACATACCTTAGAAGCTCAGCATGCAAAATCAAGACTCAGGATACTGTTACTCTTTTCCCGCTGTGAGGGGTATTCAGGCAGGTAGACCATTCTACATCGCAACATGCCCCCTTAGAATTATCCCTAAGATCTTCAGTTACAACGAGGGCGATGTCCCACCAGAGCTTCGCGCTCAACGTACGCTAAATAAGACGCGCATACCTGAGATGGTTAAGTACCTACTTGATAATCCAAAAGATTATGTATTCTCAGCATTAACTGCTTCAGTAGGTGTAGATATAGGTTTTGATGATCATGACGGAGCTCCTAACTTAGGTACGTTAAAAATCCCAATGGATGCTCAAATCTTGATCAATGATGGTCAGCATCGTCGTAAAGCCATTGAAGAAGCTCTTCTCGAAAACCCTGATCTTGGTCAGGATAATATCCCTGTGTTGTTCTTTATTGACGAGGGACTCACTCGTAGCCAGCAAATGTTTGCCGATTTGAACAAATACGCAGTTAAGCCAAGCCCATCACTAGGCACCCTTTATGACCATAGAGATGAAAGCTCTGAGTTAGCCAGAGAGCTCGCTACCAACTCACTGCCATTTGTTGGGCTTACTGAAATGGAAAAATCGAACATAAGTCCGAAATCCAACAAACTTTTTACATTGAGTAGCATCAAGCAATCCACTCGAGCATTACTTGGAAAAGGGCCGAAAGATGGCTTTAGCCAAGATGAAAAACAACTAGCGCAAGAGTTTTGGGCTGAAGTAACCAAACACTTACCAGATTGGCAAATGGTAATAGACAAACAGGTATCCCCAGCTCAGCTACGCCAAGAGTTTATTCACGCGCATGGCGTAGGCCTGCATGCAATTGGTGTACTAGGTAAAGCAATACTCTGCCAAAACCCAAGCAATTGGAAACAAAAGCTAGAGCCACTAGCAAATATCAATTGGCTTAAAACCAACCCAGTATGGGTTGAGCGCAGCATGAACCACGGTAAGTTAAGTAAGTCCACACAAAGCATATTACTAACTGCCAACGCATTAAAAATTGAACTGGGGTTAGATTTGACCCCAGAAGAAAAAGCTCTAGAGAAGCAACTATCATGATTAACGAGCTACAACTAGCAGAAGACCTTGCAGAATACGAAGACTTTATTCATGCAGAAGACTTCGCTAACAATAAACTGAGTCACTACATTGCCGATGTTCAGCGTGTTTACTGCGCTGATAAACGCCCATGGGTAATCGGATACAGCGGCGGCAAAGACTCATCTGCGGTAATGTCATTAGTTTATATCGCACTCCTCGGATTAGAAGCAGAGCAGCGCCATAAACCCATATTTGTCGTTTCCTCCGATACTCTCGTCGAGACACCAGTGGTCGTTAATCATATCAAAGACTCCTTGATTGCAATTGAGAGAGGCGCAAAACGCGACAACTTGCCAATCACTTGTCACAAGGTCGTTCCTGAAGCTGGTCAATCTTTTTGGGCTAATCTACTGGGTAAGGGCTACCCTGCTCCGACACGTTCTTTCCGCTGGTGTACTGAACGAATGAAGATAGATCCGGTTAGTAATTTCATCAAAACAAAAGTATCTCAATTTGATGAAGTAATTGTCGTTCTAGGCTCACGAAGCCAAGAAAGTGCTTCTCGAGCTCAAGTCATTGCTAAACATAAAATCGACGGCTCTCGTCTTGCTCGTCACACTACCCTTGCTAACGCATTTATCTTTACACCTATAGATACCTGGGGCGTTGATGACGTATGGAAACTGTTACGCCTATGCCATCTTGAAACTAAGCAGACCCCTTATGGGCCGAAGAACATTTGGATCGACAAGTATGACCTAGAGTGGGAAAACCCTTGGGGTGGCAAAAACCTTGTGTTGTGGAACCTCTACAAAGATTCTTCCGGTCAAGGGGAATGTCCAATGGTTATAGATGAAACCACACCATCTTGTGGTAACTCTCGATTTGGCTGCTGGACATGTACCGTAGTGACCAAAGATCGTGCTATGGAAAGCCTTATTCAAAATGGTGAAGAGTGGATGGCTCCTCTTCTAGAGTTTCGTAATAAGCTTGCGATGACTACTGATCCCGCAAACAAAGAAGAGTTCAGAAACCACAAGCGACGCACCGGTAGAGTTAGCTACCAGTACGCCAAAGAAGGAGAAGATATAGCAACAGAGCGTAAGCATGTGCCTGGGCCTTACTGGTTAAAATATCGTCGCCAATGGCTACGTGAGCTACTTGAATTAGATAATAAGTTTAAATCTGAAGGCCGTGAGATAGAGCTAATCACGGCACCTGAGCTTCATGCAATTCGCCAAGAATGGATTCATGACCCAAACGAACCAGATTGGGATGACTCTCTACCAACGATTTTTAGAGATATATATGGCTATGATCTTGATTGGATTTATGACGATAACGCTAGCTTTGGTAAAGGTGATGCACAACTAATTAATGAACTTTGTGACAGTTTTGATATTACTCCAGAAATGATCATGAAGCTTATTGAATTAGAGGTTTCAATGGAAGGCTTAAGCCGTCGCAGTGGTATTTCAAAAAAGATCGAATCTCTATTAAAGCAAGACTGGGGAAGCTTGGAAGAAATCAAACATAAACATGCTTCACTGCAAAGTAAGGCTGAGTTTGACGTTCATCAAAAAGAAATTGAGCGCTACAACGAGCAACTTGCAGACATAGATAAACAGCTTCAAAAAGAGTTTTAAATACTGAAATGTTGATAACAAAACTAACATTAAACAACTTTCGCGTGTTTCGTGGTGTACATGAAATTGATTTACGCCCCGCACCTGCACGTTTAAGTAAAAGTGGTCCAATTGAAGGTACTGAACGACCAATTGTTTTATTCGGTGGTTTAAATGGGGCCGGAAAAACTTCAATCTTAACCGCTGTACGCTTAGCTCTATTTGGACGCCAATCATTTAGCCAAGTACTTTCAAACGTTGAATACATTGAAGCGTTATCAGAGCTAATACACAAAGGAGTCGGCTTTGGTGGTGTTCAAGATAACGCATCAATTGAACTTGAATTTAAGTACAGCCAAAACGGTGAAGAGAACACTTATAAAGTTATTCGTAGTTGGAAGCGTGGCAAAAAAGACAACCTATTCCTAGAAAAAGATGATACCCAAATCCCTGAGCTCAACTACGAACAGTGTCAAGGTTTCCTGAATGAGCTGATCCCCACAGGCATCGCAGATTTATTCTTCTTTGACGGTGAAAAGATTGCAGAGCTTGCAGAAGACGAATCTGGTACCGTCTTAAAAACCGCTGTCCGTCGTTTATTAGGGTTAGATGTCATCGCTAAGCTTAAGAACGACCTAAACATCTTTTTAAAAAAACAAGGCTCTGGTGCTTTAACCCAATCGCTGAAAGAAGAGATGAATACTCTGGATGAACAACGCATCGACCATGAGCGAAAGGCAGAGAAACTTCGAGGGGAAGCAGATATTGTTGATGCTCAAATTGAATTAGTTTCTCGCGACATTCTTAATCTAGAAAACAAATTGTCGCAAAATGGCGGTGCTTGGGCTAAAACTCGAGAAGACGAGCAGCGGAAAGTAGATAGCTTACTTAGAGAAAAAGTAGAGCTTGAAAAGCAAATCCGTATGGAAATGGAGACAAGTCTTCCATTCTCGCTCGCCCCTAAAACAATGCAGCGCCTTCAGGAACAAATTAAGCAAGAGAAAGAAATAAAGAAAAAGCAAAGCTTTGGAAATGAGTTAGATTCATTTTTAAAAACACTACGCTCAAAGTACCCAAGCTTTGACACAGAAATGGCACAAAATGCCATTACTGATAGCTTTAAAGCGCATGTAGGTCAATTTGATACCGCAGAGCTTGTTTTAGATATATCTGATCGCCAGGCTAATACTATTGATTATCAGCTATCTTCTCTGTCTCAAGAATCATATTCACGCTTCGACGGGGCACGACTACGTCTTCAAAGAGTGGAAGAAGAGCTTGATAACGCTTCAAACAACATTGCACGAGCGCCTGAAAAAGAGCTAGTACAAGAACTCTTTGCTGACGTACGTAAACTAGATAAGAAAAAAGAAAAGCTCATTATCGAGTTGCAAAATTTGCTGAAGAAAGCAAAACATGAATTAAGACTAGCTCTAGAAACAGCTCGTAAGATTCAAAAATTACACGATAAAAACAAAGAAGAATCTCATAAAAATCAGAGCATTAGCAATGCTCAAAACTCTATATTACTGCTAGATAAATTTGCGGAACAGTTAACTAAGGCTCGAGTAAAGCAGTTAGAAAATGAATTTGTACAGTCATATAGGAAGCTTGCTCGCAAAGAAGACCTACAGCTAACGGCTTCAATTAACTCTGAATCATTTGATGTTGAATTGGTGGATGAGCACGGTATAAAAATTAACCGTAAAGCCATGTCGGCAGGAGAGAAGCAAATCTATGCAATTTCAATTTTGGAGGCACTTGGTCGTACATCAGGCCGTAAACTTCCGATCATTATTGACACACCACTAGGTCGATTAGACTCACATCATCGTGACAAGCTCGTTGAATATTACTTCCCAACAGCGAGTCACCAAGTTGTGATTCTATCAACTGATACAGAAATAGATAGAAATTATACAAACCTAATCCAAGACGATATTGCTCGTACTTACGAGATTCATTTTGACGGGTCCACGAAATCATCTTCATTGAAAAAAGGGTATTTCTGGAGAGAAACAGTTAAGGGGATGGTGTAATGTTACCTAATCGAAATATGTGCTTAACTCAGCAAACAGAGGACCAACTAAAAAAACTAAAAGTGCAAACAGGAATAACCCCCAATATTTCTGCACGTATTGCTTTCTTCCGTTCAATTGAAAGTGACTTTAGATATAACGGTCAAGAGGTAAACCTAAACGGTTCTTTAAAACTAGATAAGTTCACTTGGCTTGGTGAAACCAGTGATGTTACTGAGTTAGTTTTAAAATTATACTACCCAACACTTGATACCAAAGAGTATCAACAAGCTTGGGCAGCACATGTTGAGGATGGGATTGCTGCAATTAGAAACTACCGAAATATATCAGCGGTATCAGCAGCACTTTAAATAAAATAACCGAGGATGTAAGTTGTAAGTCACTCCTTCATCCTCGAATTACAATAAGCGCTAAATTTATTTTAAAAATAACACCTCAGGCCACAACCTCAACATAGAGTTTTTTATCGCTTGGTTTAATATTCAAGTTATTAATATCATCTATTCCAGATGCAATAACTAAGGAATTTCTTAACCTTGTTCTCAACTTTGTCTGAACACCAAAAAACTCATCAGTAAAATCTATTTTGTTAGCTTTAGTAAAAATTTCTATAAAGTACTCCTCCGTTAACAATTCAACTTTAGTTTCTTGGCAAACAATTTTTAAAAAGTCGAAACTAGCATGAATACCTAGTGTTTTCTGAAATACATCAAATTTCCAGAGTGTTTTTTTAAGTGCACTAAAGTAACTTACTATAAGGTTGTATAGTGTTTTATCTTTTTGATTCAAATAATAATCTCGTAATGGTGTGCTTGTATTTATACTTTTTAGCATACTACGATCACGCCCATCTTTAATCGACTTTGTATGCAGAGTTTCACGGTCATTCTTTGGATTATTAGTTATCAAAGACAAAATACCATCGATGATAGAAGCCATTGAAATACTTGTTTCTGATCTACTATTTACGGTACCAAGCCTAATTTTACCTTTGAGTGGAGACTCTTCATCACTAGCTAATACTCTTGCAAAATATACTGCGAGTGTTTCTGGCGACCAACTATTTGGCTCCCCTTGTTCCATGTCAAACTGAAAAAGATTATATGCTAAATTTTTATCAACTCTCTTTTGGTTTATATTAATATTTGTGAATATTCTAGCGTGATAAGCTAAAGGGAGATCAATATATACAGAACAAAGTAACTCTGTATTTTTAGCAGAAGAATTCTCGAACCCAAATACTCTATGCTGTCCATCTATAATTGATGCTAACTTCTTACTAGATGGGATAACTAAATAATAAAAATTATCGTCAACTTGCTCTATATCCCAGCGTTCTCTAGGTGATGTAATAAGATTCCCGTCAGGGTCATAATTAGCTCCAAGTATAATAGAGTTTGGAAAACTAGCATCTACAGTTTCACTGTATCGTTTTATTTCTTTAAGTCTTTTTGGCGTTCTTACCCTTTGATTACCTACAAGACTATTTACCATTTTTCCAAGGTAACTTATTGAGTTTTCTTCATCACTATCAGCTAATATTTCAGCCTTAATTGTATAGCAAGACTTGAGTAGGAAGTCAGCAGTCAAAGATACAACATAAAAATCACCTAAAGGCTGGCTAACTTTGATTGCGGGTATTTTAAGAGGAAAATTCATTTAACTTTTATCCTTAATCAAATCTGCATCTGCCTGCTTATATCCGGTCGCATCAGCTTCAACTTCACTTTCGTCATCAAATTTTTCGTCGTTAGCATTTGCAAACAAAAAGATAAGTAAAGTTAGTGCAGCACAAATATTAACTAATACTGAGACTCCGGTCTGCGCGTTAACATAACCTATCACGCCTAACAAAAAGGCTACAAAGCCCAAAATTACACCTAGAGAAGTTAAGCGAAGACTCTTATCTTTGGAAATAAACCCTTCCAATGACAAAGTCCCCAGTATTGCAACTGAGAAAGTGAAAACATTCTGGCTTTCAAAAAACATTGCCCCGGTGGAGTCAAGAAGGTACGGAAGCCATACTCCAATTCCTCCTATGGCCACAATACCAATAGAAAAGTAAGCGATGAATGATGGGCTCTTCATGGCATTGCAAAATCGAGCGGCCAACTCTTCGCCAATCCCTTTCCAAGAGTTTTTCCTACGCTTAACCATTATCATCCTTTTACTTTAATCTTTTTAGTAAGCATAAATAATATCAAAGCGGCAAGTGCTCAATGAGAGCACCACCAACAATAATTAGGTTGAATATTTTAGCACATGCCAATTAAGATATGTTTCTTTCTAGCTCCCAAAAAGCCCTATCTCTCATCTTGACTATCTTCTTAGCTCCATCGATATACAAGCTGTAGTGCTTATCCAATTTATTGATCGTTTCCATGAGCTTCTCTTGCTCGGCTTTTTCATTTACGCCAAACATGGCTTTCAGCTCCTGAGGGCGGATCTTAGCAACGCGGTGGATAACCCATGTAAGCACATAACTTGAATAGTCATTTTCACCAGTTTGGAAATGCGTAATGTCCTGTGTTGATAAAATTACACCAACGCCGTACTCACGACCTTCCTTCAAGATCTTACGTAAGCTTGGAAAGTTTTGAGACATAAAGTTATCAGCCTCATCAACCAAAACCATCTTGGTGATTTGGCGGAAATCCCCCTGTACTTCTGGCTTACCTTTCTTCTGCATTTGCGAATAGAAAAGATCCAAGGTAAGTGCCACAACAAGATTTTGAACTGATTCATCATTTCCTTTCAGCTCAACAACCGTTACACCGTTTAGCAAATCGAACAAACTTTGAACCTTACTCGCGTCAGGCTCAAAAATCTCATAAGACACAAGGCTATCTAAAGCAACATATAACAAATCTTCATCAATTTTGTCTTGAGCTAAAAAGATATCCCATACATCTGAGATAGTCGGTGCCGGGATGCTCCAAGTTGAAGAGTCTGAACGATCGATCCCTTTGGCCTCATACGCATCGATTACAAGATTTTTTAACTTCATTTGCTGCTTAGGCCCAAGCCTGAATGCTTTAGCCATCGTATTCGCAAATGAACTAGCTGTATGGACAGGCAGTTTGGGTTTATCTCCAACAAGACTAAGGGGGTTAAAAGGAAGCCTGTCTAAGGTTACTCGTTTAGCTTTATTCTCGTTCAAGAAACTTTCGTCTACATAATCTTCCTTGTAGTCAAAAATCAACATGCCAATAGGCGCGCTACTCACGTTGTCAACTTGATTACGATTTAACTGAGTAATTACTGATTTCGTAAATTGTGTTTTACCTGTTCCCATAGTGCCAATAATACCGGTATTGGTATTCATAAATTTGGCCGTATTAGTTGGCTCCCAGTTTAACGGAGCTTGAGTTAGCGCATTATGGCCAAACAATACGTTCAGGTTATTACCTGATTCCTGTGGTTGTATAACTGCATCTACCCTCTGCTCTGCCCCCTCAATAGTAGCTTTCGATTCTTGTTTAGCACTTTCTAAAACTGTTTCTTCATTTGCCACACTTTTCAGCTGGCAGTTTTCACTTTCTTTTTCAGCTTTAATTACTAGGTCACGCCCCTGCTCTAAGTCGCTTATAATCTTCTCACCGCAACTTTCCTCTGGGTCTAATTGTTCAAATGCTAAGTCCGCAGAGCTAGTATCACCATGTAGTACAAACTGAGTGGGAACATGATAAATACTAACAATATCCAGCTTGTAAATTAGTTCTTGAAGCGGTGTTTTTACTAAGTTAGGTAACAGAGCCATAGGTAACTCTACTTGTAAAATGCCACTGCGCATTCGATAGTCAGGAGCAAGGCAACTTGCCCCTTCTAAGTGGCTAACTACAAAACCATCAGGGTATTCCGCAATCTTTGCTAGAGTGTAATCTCCTTTCAACCACACTTCTTTTTCACACAATAATGCATCAAAATAATCCGTAGAAAATACATTGTACAAGCGGTATTTATCTACTTGCATTAGTACCTGGCGCATGAATAAGCTGCGATTTAACTTACTTGCTAATGTATCTTCACCCAATATGTCTTCGCTTAAATAGCGTAGCAACTCCTTTGCCTGCTCCACTGCTTTTTTATAGTCAGGGGTAGCACCAGTTTTCACCTCTACCGGAAGTAAGTACATCTGTTGGTCTTTAAAACCGACCAAAAGTATATCATCAGAAATTGCGCCTTTTTTATAGCCATTCGCGTTACGAGAGAAATCACTATCCGACATCTTCAAGCCAACGTTGCCTGAGACTCGTATCATCTCCGCGATCGAGAGGGGTACCCAAGTGACGTCTGAGCCATGCACCAAACTGGTTACGAACTTATAAGCCCCGATAATCCCCCTACGCTCTTTATTGATCTTGGGTTCACATGTCATCATATTGAGCAGCCAATCACCATTAAAGGCATTAAATTCATTGATTTGACCGCCATCTCCCTTTTCTATCACTTTTTCAAACAGGCTACGCTGCGCTGTTACAGTAATCGCATCATAGCTTGAAGAGCTAGTGTATTGATCTGAGTAGTGGATGAGAACAACATCTTCATTACTGTGGAAAAAATCCAATGTTACTCGTGGCTCAATGATGGTCGTCCAAATAGAACTATCATAAGCTAGCTTAAGTGAATCCTTGAACTCAGACGTAATCGATAGCGCCAATGCTTTACTCGTCTCGTAGGTCGTTTCCTGACTAGCGCATTGCCCTAACGTACCAATAGCTTTTGCTAACCTCAGCTTTTGATTGTTTGAGTAATCCACATTCTTGAGGCCAAAACCAGTAATAAATGAGTCTTGGTCACGATAGGCAGCTTCACCAGGGAGGAAGCCATCACATGCGATACCACTCTCAACACTATCAATTGATACGGATTCACACTTCACTTTCGATGCGTTTCTGAAAAAGCATATGTGCGAATAGGCTTGCCCGTTCTTCTTCGCCTGATTATTGGTGAACTTACTGTAGGTTAACCGTGTTCGAAGGATGTCAATAATGGTGTCAGCAACTTCACGCGCCTTGCCTTTATCTAGCTCAAGCCATTTCTTCAGGTCATCATAGTTTGCAGTTTCTGCAAAATGATCAAATGCATTAAACGCTAATGTTTCGTCATAAAGGTTGATGTGGATAGAAGTCGATTGCTCTAGGTTGCTACGAATATAATCGACCAGCCCAAGAAATAGTTCATTAGCCTCATCTTGGTTAACTGCATTTACAATAATACTCTTTTCAGAACCAGTAAATAACTGACTAAATGCGGTTTGGAACTCATCTATCTTCTCTTTTACTAGCTTGCGAACAAATGAAAGGGTACTTTTCTCTTGCGGAACACTCTTAATCCAAAATGCATTCTCTTTTACTTGCTGGTTGTAAGCAAACTCATGCTCAGGGTGATGTACGTAAGGTAGCAAACCTTTTGGAGAAAGGCGCTCAAAAGTGACATCAGGAAGATGCGCAAAACTACCTTCACGGCACATAGCGTTTCTAAGGTGAAGATAGTAGGCCAAATTCAAAGGATGAAACGGTGAATAGTAAACATCTTGCTCAGACGTCACGATACCAATTCGCAATGCTAACTTCTGCTCTTTTGTTAACATACCACCTGTAGGAATAGCCTCAACATAGTTCAGGTAAGTATCAACAACATTTGCAACTATTTCTGTTAACTCATCCCCCCAAGATGCCAGTGACAATGTACTACGACGCTGCTCAAGATAATCAAATAGCTCTAGGTAAGATGAAAAAATGCCAACATCAATTGCCTGCAAGTCATCGAGAGGCTGATAGCTATCATCGGAAATTGCGATTACTTTTTCATTGACGAATAGCTCTTCCCAACGCAAGAGCTTTAAGCGTAAAGCAGGTACAGTAAACTCACTATTGTCAATCCCGACTTTAGCTTTCTGTGAATATAGCTCACCGTTATAGTCATCTTTAAAAAGCTTGTGATAACGACTACGATTTAGGAGCAGAGGTAGGCTAAGAGAATCAGTAGCAACCGCCCCTTCCACATTAAACTTCAAAAGATTATCACCAGACTTGACTGCAAAATTAATTTCATCAGCCTCATTTGCTAGTGCTTCAAAATCCACCAATGCGTATTCAATAATATCTACTTCTTGTTGAGCATCAGTAAGAGTGAAAATCGCGCCTTCCTCGTCCCTTACGGGTAACTTATTCTCTTTCATATTGAGCGTTAAACGTTGCTTAGAATGCTCAACCAAAAAAATGTTCTTAAAAGGTTCGATATAGAACTCACCTTTACGAATCACTAAGCAACGGAAATTGTAAGCCTCAGACTTATTCTCTCGCTTAAGAGCTAGGTTGAAGAATAGAGGTTCATTATGATATTGCCCCGTCAAGCTAGCTGATGCTGTTTTTAAACCATTTCGAGTACTGATAACTTCTTGCTTGTTCAGCGCTTTCGGTGGCTGTACTTTGAATTCTCTTTTATCTAGGTTGCTTGCACCTTGAAATATCACTTTCAATTCAAACTCGTCGACACCCTCATCCAGCTCTATAATGAGATGACGATCTCGCATACCAGCTTTTGTTTCTGCTCGATTTCGCCCTGTGATTGTCATGCCTTCAGAAGCTAACTCTTCTTCTAAAATTAATCTTTGCTGAGCATTATTCTTCTTCTCTTGAACGAAAGACTCATACTCTACATCCTTCCATGCGTCTGTTTCAGTAAAGTGTTCCCTTATAAATTTCTCACCAAACGACTTCAAACGATCGTGAAGTTGATCGCTAAAATGCTCTACTTCAAATGAGAGCGCTTGGTACAAGGCCCGGTTTTCTTCCAAACGTTTTTTAATCTGTTTAGAGTTTCCGCTCATCTCTGCGACAAGCGGGTCTTCAAACATTCCGAGCTCATTGAAGCGAAGATCACCATCCTCCACTGCTCTGTACAATGGTTCAAATCCAAATATTGTCGTTCCGTTTTCCACCAACGAATTAAACTGATCATCTAGCAGGCATTTAGAAACATCTTTGCCTTTATCCTGCTCATCAATAAGACCAATAAAAATATCTTTAATCTGTGGCAAGCTCCAAACTTCTCCAGGCTCTTGTAAACTTTTTGAAGAATTAACAATGGTATCTAAGGAGCTATCATGTATATATAGAAGTGCACAGCCCTCTAAGCCTTCGGTCTGCTCAACGACTTCATCCCGTAATTTTGCTAGGTAATGCTCATGAGCACCTTTTTGGCTCTCTGCATCATCAGCGTGCAATAGAGGAATTACATAGCATGAGTTTATTTTAATTTTTGGGTACTCATGTCCATTTATCACAGTTTTAGTGGATTGTAACCTTTCCAATGCATCAAACAGTCTCAATCTCAAGCTGTAATCATGGCAACGAAATTGATAACGGCCACCAACTTCAATTTCGGTCCCTGTACCTGAAAGAATTTGTTCCGCCAGAAAGTTATCGAATTGTTCTACGGACATAAACTGCATCTCCACTATCACTCATGCGCTCAACATTACCAATGCGCTCATAAAATTTAATTAGTTCTTGCTCTGTTTGCTTATCGACAAAAATACCGCGTAATTTGAATGCAGCGATAAGTTCATGGAAACGAAGCTTATCCCTTTCACCAACCGCAAGGTTAGTCAGCAAGATGAGGTAATCTTGATTAAGGACAAGCACACGACCGCCACGGCGGCGATTTTGAATGAAATGAGAAGCAAGAGTCTTCTCTACTTCTGCAACATACTTTTTATTAATATTGAAACGCTCACCGAAACTAAACTGGGCCATTGCCAGTTTCATTATATTGGTAAGCCAGTCTAGGGATGATTCAGACTCTTCTAATGGTGTATTTAAGTTACGCTGAGATTTAAATGCTCTAGCAAAGTTAGCTAACTCCATTGTCAGGTTATCAAGCTTGGAGTCTTGAACATCTTTAGAGATAGCCCATAGAGGAACTTTTATAGCATTCTTTTCTCCATATTGAGGCTGAAGTAGTTCGAGCATGGTTAACATCGGAAATAACCGTGTCGCTGACTCACTAAATAGCTTGTAGCCATGGTCTTTAACGTGAATACGCTCATTACTTGCACGTTCATGATCCATGATGAAGTACAATGGCTTGGCTATTGGTTCTTCACCAGAGCGCCAGTCTGTCAGAGCTAAACTGAGCTGTGCTGTATAGGTAAAACCATAAAATGATAAAAAAGACTCTATCTCGTTTAATAAGTACTTTGGACGACTAGTTAAGAACTTCAAATCCTCTCTAAATGCTTTCGAAAGGTACGGCAAGTATGGCTCTTCGCTGGCCTGCGTTGAAAAATCATCTTTCATCTTAGCCCGAAGTGTTTGGAGCATCTCTCGTTCAATAAAGTTTAACTGTTCATCAAACTCACTTATCCGCAATCCACGTAATAGATTGATAAACATAGAGGCAATTCGTGAGTCACCAGCATCCAGTTGATCTTTTTGGGCACGGAACAACAAAAGCTCTGGGCTTACTGAGAAAATGTCGTTGCCGTCAAAATACATTTCCTTCAATACATCCCAAAACTCTTCATCTCCTAACTTCTCTAAAAACGCATCTCGACAATCACCGGTGAACTCTTCATAGCTGTAACTTTCTATTTTTTTGCGTAACAACCCACACAATACAAGGCCAATTACAGCATTCCATTTGAAGTCATTCCCTTTGGTTCGTATTGGCAAATAGCTGTTTAAACTATTCTTATTTGGAACCCTATCCGCTGTTTGAGGAAGATTAGGGTTAAATGGTTGCTTGTAGTTATCCAATGTCATTTATAGCTCACTTACCTCAAAATACTCATCTTCTTCGTTGGTGACTTGATAGCGTTTTTCATCCCCGATGATAAATAATGAATCTTTCTTGTTTGCAACGGACCAAATTTGTTCTATTACTTCATCTAAAAGAAGTACTGCGTTTTTGTCATGCTTATTTGGACGATAGCCTCTATTGATTTTATCTAACAACTCCAACAAGTTAATACTTATTGGCATTGGGTTAATTGACTTATCATCGACCAAAATATACGCATTAAACAAGCCAACTTTACTCACACCGCCGCTTCGAATTTTCGCATGATCTGCACGAACATCCAATTCAACTGCGGTTTTAAAGCCATTATATTCAGAAACAAAGTATTGATTTTTTGCTAACGATGGTGAATTACGGTTACAGTAACGATGAATAGCCGAGATAAGCGTATCTTTATAGAAACGAGTGATCACTTGACGAGCTTTTCCTTTACCATCAAAGTCTTTGTGCAGAAGCCACATAGATGCGTACTGCTCAACCAGAGTTGATTCGAAGTCAACTTTCAAAGTCTTAAGGTAATCATTCTCAAATTTAGTTTCATCTTTAAGTAAGTACGCCAAGCGCAAATACGAGGCGGCACTTTCTATTTCATATACCCCAAGCTCTTTAACTTGCTCTTTCAACAGAGCAAAACCTTTATCTTCTATGCCTAGGTCAAACTGAAGAACAAACTGATCAATTTCACGAGTATGGAGGTTACTAGGGTCAAAGCTTTGAATATGATCAAGTAGCTCATTGTCTGCACCAGAGAAGATATTGTCAAAAAGGTAACCTTTCATGGCTAAACTTTGGAACACAAAATCAAGCAACGCACGTGCAGTAAGAAATTGGTCTTTGATTAAACGCGCTTTAAGCAACAATGAAATAAGAGTTTTCTGAACGGATGCAAGTCCGAGTAGCGCAAAGTTTGCAGTCAGCCTTGTGTGTCCCTGCTTTTCGACTTGGTTCGAATAAAGAGCATAAAACGGGTTTTCAAGTGTCGGTTTAGTCAAGCGAGCAAGAAACTGCTCAACAAAATCTGAGGAGCTTCCTTCATGACCGAGGGTAAATTTCGGATATTGTTCAAAGTCTAAATAAGTATGATTATCAGGGATATCTTCTGCGCGGTTTTCAAGAAAAGCTTTGATCGATGCTTTGATGTCACTATGCTCCTCGCAACCTTCTTCAGCATAGTTGCCAAGCATACCAACATTAATTCCTACGACTAATGGTTTTTCGTTTTGCTTGCTTTTCGTAAAACGTCCATCAAGCGTCTGAATTGCAGTCTGACTTCGATCAAAGCTGTGCGTTGCATCAAGGTGAAAATCACGTGTAGCTGCAAACTTTCTGCTATAACGAGTAAGGATCTCTGACTTACCATCACCGCTACTACCACACAGAAAGATAATCTCACGGGGTTTAGCTGAAAGCAAAGCCTGATAAAAATCAGTCACTATATCCGTTTTGATATAGATATATTCTTTATAAGTCGATAAATGATCGGTTTGTTCACGCTCTGTGCTGACTGCATAAGGTGAAGACTTAGATAATATGCTGAGGGCTTGTGCAAAGTTCAACTGTTCGTCCCTGGATAATAGACAATTGAATCCATAATACAGAATACTAATGTTCCTGTAATCTAAGATAAAAATTTCTGTTGACAAGATAAGCTAAACCTCGTCATTGATCACATAAAATCACACATATACAAACCTGAAACCCAAACAGCAAAGTTATAGGGAAATGGTCAATGGAAATATTTTATGCAATCCATTTTTTTTCAAATACATATTACTTGAGTGCGAATACCTACTCCCAACTACAGGAGGCTCTATGCACTCATCATCTCTCTCCAACTACCGGCAAAGCTCACCCACCGAACTACGTGAAGTTCTTGAAACTGCAGCTTCTATGCTCGCAGCTAAATATGCTCGACACGGATCTTTCACGAACCCTGAAGTCAGCAAGCAATACCTTCAAATGAAACTGGCTCATTATGACAAAGAAGTGTTCGGCGCCATGTTGCTCGATAACCAAAACCGGTTAATCACTTTTGAGGTGTTATTCACCGGTACAATAGATGCAGCAAGCATCTACCCAAGAGAAGTCGTTAAAGTTGCTCTAGCAGCCAATGCCGCTGCTGTTATCTTTGGCCACAATCATCCCTCTGGTGTACCGGAACCCTCGCAATCTGACCGACGAATCACAACTCGTTTATCTGACGCATTAGCTTTAATCGATATCAGAGTGCTGGATCATATCGTCGTTGGTGAAAGTTGTGTTTCGTTTGCAGAAAGAGGTTGGTTATGAATAAAACCATGCCTCATCCACTGCTAGTGGACTACCTAAACACGCTGATTAAAAAACTCGATATTCCTGGGTATGCATCTCGTGTTGCACTGAACTTTCGCATCAGCGAGTACTACCGTAGCCGCACTGGCTTTCCTCCGGTAGAAGTTCAGCTTGAAAGAGGACCATCTCACAGTTCACATTCAACGTGGCGAATCGTCTTCGTGACGAGTTTTTCCTATCCAACAGAAAATGCTTCTGAAGTCGACGTTGAACTCTATTTCAACTTCCTTAGAGGCTGGTTCTATCAACCCGATGCTGAACGGTGCAATCTGCACCAACCCAAAGTCACCGCTCTGTACCAATCCTACGAAGTCGCTTTTCTTCGTCAACTTGCCCTCAACAGCTTCGACATCATCCAAGCCACAATTACCGCAATAGATCACGCTAAAGCCGCAACAGAGTTGCCATACAAAAAGGAGAAAAATAACTATGGACAAACCTACCACTAAGAACAGCCTGAACTTTAAATCAAATCAGTTCCCTATCTCAGAAAAGCTATACCTTTCAATAGAGAATGCTGTAAATCAGACAACACCGAAAGAGCTTCCCAATGCCCTTACCATTAACTTCCGTGATACCACTTACAGCGCAGAAAACGGTGGCTTTCACCCCGTAGAGATCATGATTTGCCGAGATAGCGATAACTTGTGGGAAATTAGCTACATCACAGATTTTGCCTACAGCGGAGGGCCTTACCCAGAGTTAGGCATTGAGCTTGATTTCAATTTCAAGCACAACACTTTCCAGCAGATGTCTCTTGCTACGACCTTACTTAACACTCGAGATGTCATCGAGTTCTACCAAATATGGGAAAACAACTTTCTTAGTTACATCGCTATTGGTGCCTTTGACCAAGTAAAAGTATCCATGTAGCAAATCGAGTAGGAGGAGGCCTCGCGGCCTCCGTCCTCTCACACCACCGTACAAGCGTGGGTCGCATACGGCGGTTCCGAATATATTTTCAGTGACTCGTACCCATCTCGCAATGAGTACATGCCCATCTCCTTGAACCGTTTCGTTGACATGGCCTGATTGAGCTGTGGCGATAAAGCCAAGTGCCACCATCCTTTCTCTGACATCGCTAGCTTCCACGCATTGCGTTCGCTTACGCCCTCTTGGCGTAACCATGACGCTATACTGTGTCTGCGTTTGCGCTGCTTGAGTCGATAGCACCGTAGGCGCCGCCTTATCCATTCATCTAAGCGCTGCATCGCGCTTTTCCGTATGGCAAGCTTGAAGTAGTGTTGCCATCCTCTTAGGTATTGAGTGAGTTCGACTATTACTGTCTTCAACTCTCGCCCTCGATTCCGCTTCGTTATTTGACGCACTCGCTTCTTCATATGAGTTTGTGCTCTCTTCGAGATATGGATAATTCCACCTCGTTGGAAGCGATGGCCTAGGTAAGTCCGCTCTGTCACTCTTGTTGCCGCACTTTTCTCACGGTTGACCGTGAGTTTCAGTTTCTGCTCCAAGAACTCCGTTATTGAGGCTTTTACTCGGTTCGCGGCTTCCTCACTGCCCACGTAGATTTGGCAGTCATCTGCATATCGGCAGAACTTATGCCCTCTTCGCTCAAGCTCTTTATCCAACTCATCTAATACGATATTTGATAGCAGCGGAGATAATGGTCCACCCTGTGGTGTCCCTCGTTGCCTCTGCTCGGCTAACCCGTTTCGCATTATGCCTGCCTGTAGGTATGACCTGACCAGCTTCAGTACCCGTTTGTCCGTGATATCCTCCGATAGCCTGTGCATCAGTCTATCGTGGTTCACGGTATCGAAGTATTTCGCTAGGTCAATATCGACTACATAACCCCGCCCCTCCCTGATGTAGTGGCTTGCTGCCGCCAATGCATGGTGGGCACTACGGTTGGGCCTGAACCCGTAACTACTGTGGGAGAACTTCGGTTCATAGATATCTGTCAGTACTGAGGTGATAGCCTGTTGGACTATCCTATCAAGTACTGTTGGGATACCTAGTTGCCTAACTCCCCCGCTAGGTTTAGGGATTTCTACACCCAGAACTGGTTGGGGTTGATAGCTCCCATCCAGAAGGCTCTGGCGGAGCGCTTGCCCATTTGAAGACTGCCGAAGCATCGAGATAGTCGCTGTTATATCGAGTTTATCGACACCAGCACACCCTTTGTTCTTCTTCACTCTTCTCAGGGCTTGGTTCAGATTCGTTGATGAACAGATCTGCTCCATCAACTGAGTTGAGGTCACCAAGACTCGTCCTCCTGTCTACGCCGATCATGCTTGTCATTCTTCGTGGCCATGAGCGTCACTTGCGGTGTTGCCCATTGGTACGTAGAGATTTTGATCATCTTGCTATGACTCCACATGATTGAGTGTCTAGTGACTGCTTCTTGATATATTCAGTTCCGGCCTTCCCTTGGGTTGTACTTCCCCAAGGTACTATGCCTTCTGCTGACTTCTTATTTCCCATCACACAGCATCACTGCTGCATTAGTCTCGCCCGAGACAGGTAATAAGATCTCCCGAGGTAAGACGTTGTTCTTTCCCTTGGCTGTGCCTGATTTACCCGTACACACTTCCCGTCGAGGCATTGGGCTATTCTATATGTTGCTAGGTTACCCAAGTTGTACTGGCCTACTATCAGATTTCTGTTCGTCACAACCAAGTTTTGCCGTTTGCTTCCTTCAGATCCCACCTCACGGTGGGCACCCTTGCATAGGCTAACGGTTCTCGCTCGACTGAGCCCGTAGAGGACTTTCACCTCCTAGAACAACGCCATGCTCGGCGCACAACGAAGTTCCCATTTTGGTATTTTGGGAACTTGCCATCCCTTGTGTAGTAAGGACTCTTTCTTCTTGCTGGTTTTGAGGTACCCATAACTTGCATTCTCACCGAAAAAAGGAACCAGCCTTATGGCAGAAGTTCAAGCGGTGAAAAGCCGCGATACCATTCAACTCATCAGTCACCTGCTAGAAATACGGCACAGTCAGCAAATGGCAGACATCTGGAATGTCGGATTAAATCTAGCGCTGCGGATATCTGATTTGCTTGCTATTAAGTTTAGCGATATCGACGAAGATAAACTGACTATCCATGAATCAAAAACTGGTAAGAAAGCCCAAATCATTCTCAATCCCAAAAGCTTAAGCATCATTCATCGTATCCAACAGGAGAATCCACATCATATTTACTTGTTTCAATCCTATCGTAACCAACAAGCCATCAACAGTCCGGCCAAACCTTTGAGTCGTCGTGCAGTCAGTAAAGCATTTGCATCTATTGGAGAGGAGATAAAGCTTTCCCTGGGTACTCACTCAATGCGAAAGACCCGCGGTTACCACCTGTATCAAAGCACCAAAGATATTGGCAGGGTCATGCGAATGCTTCGGCACAGCTCTGAAGGTGTGACACTCCGCTACATCGGTATCACCCAAGACGATATTGACAGTGATTTTAGAGAACTAGTGCTATGAGAAATGACATTATGAATATCGATATACTTCCACCAGCAAGTCGGCTTATCCGGATAAAAGAAGTACTCGCAGTAACTGGCCTATCACGCTCAAGCTTATACAAGCAAATAAGCGAAGGTCGATTCCCCACTTCAGTCTCACTAGGGGAACGCTCTGTGGCCTGGATTGAGAGTGAGGTCCAAGGTTGGATAGGTGACAAAATATCAATAAGAGATAACGCGATTAACTAACAAGGCATAAGGACGGTACCCATTAGTACCGTCCAATAATGTTAGAGATAATAAATAGTTACAACGATATACAACCATACCCAATATCATCAGCAGCTACATCAGTACAAGTAAAAGATGTACGTGAAGATATCCGGTCCTCAATCCATTGAATGACTTCTTCTTCAACCCAAGCGACTGAACGCTCGCCAAGTGATATGCTATTTGGAAAGCTGTTTTCACTCATTTTTTTATAGATATTAGAACGACTTAATGCTGTTAGGTGCATTACTTCTTTCAACTTAATTAATCTAACTGAGTTCATTTAAAATTCCTTGCTTAGTTATTCCTCATATTTTTCACCAAACCCTTTAAAAAACAATTCAGCTTACTTTCCAATTATTTTCAACCACATATTACTAACTTGCATATGGATAACCATGTGCAAAACATCACTTAAGTAAGGAGATGAAAATATGCCATTTGCATTCATCGCAGGCTTTGTTGTCGGCGTTAGCGTGTATTACGTAACAAAGGAGGCATCTAATGCTATCGATTATTCTAGCTAAGCCCGCAACAGAGCTATTTTTAGCTGGTGTTATTGCTGGTTATTCTTGGGCAAAAGAGAATGATGCTTAAAGGAGTTACTTTTTAACGATTAAGGCATGGTTAGCCATGCCTTTTTTTAGCTAAACTAGCACCAAAATTTCTTCGGCCTTTCTCTAAGCGTTTAGTTTTTTCTTTCGCCAAGTAACTAGCCATATCAAGAAGGTTTCTATAAGCAAAATCAAAACCAATTTCATTATAAATCAGGTAGTTACTTTGTTTTGTGGCAAAGTGAACCAGGCTGGAAAAATCTAATGGATCAACACTCAGCGCGCTACACCAAGCTTTTCTTATTTTATTCGCTAAGTTCTTACCCTCATAGTCATAACTACCTAACGTGTGATACCTATCCTTGTTGAACAAAATAAGAACATGATAGTGCTCATTATTATTAATATCACCAAATTCTCTAACCCACACATAACTCATACCACTACAATGAACTCTTTTCCCTTGTTTTATTTTTTGCTGTTCCTCATGCTTTATCTGAGCCTTTAATGAAGGAAAAAATCTCTTCATCACTTCAGGTTCTGAATTATAAAGACCTGTTATAGCATCATCATAAAAATCATTACCTATATTTCTTAATATTGCTGGATATCGTAAATCAAACCTAACCCAAAAGGTTCTTGGGTATATCGAAAGGTGGTTATCTACTACACCTTTAATTCTTGTTAAGTAGTTTTGATTGTATTCATAATTTGTTTTCATCATCATTCCTCTTTGTTGGTCTCATAAGTAAAGGGAAATGATTAATTATTTAATATATATAATACTAATCCGACACATCACTTGTAACATGTCAGCCTGATTAAACCAGATAATTCCAAAGAAACAATAAGGAAAATCGTGAAGCCAAACAAATATATCACTCTGAAGTTATAAATAACCAATGATAACAGATTAACAAAACCTAACCTTCAGAATAATTCTCATAGTAGCTAAAATAATAATCTTTACGGTCAGAATTGGAGTCATTGACATAAAACACCAACTCTGGAAATAAACCGATAAGAGATATATCATTGCCTGTAAGCTTAACTCTTCTTTTTTCCTTTTCAGTATTATTAATCAACATTTGAGCCAACATACTGCTTAGTGGCAAAATAATATCAATTAATAGTTTTTTTTGGTTAAAAGAGATAGGTAAATGTCTAATATTTCTTTCAACCATAGTGCGTAATTCACTACATTCAATATAATCATAGGGATGACTAGGGTTTACCGTTTTAGACATTGATAATATTTTGATTGCAGTACAGCAGACCACGAGTTCAAGCGTATCAAGAAGTGCATTTTTCTCAAGCTTACTCCATAGTGTGACGCCTTTCTCTATTACATTGAGTAATGGTGTTCTAACCTTTTCTGGAGCAGATAAAAAAGATTTGCATAAAATATCCTTTACTTCTTCCTCGTTCAATTCCAGATCATTCACTCCATTTACTCTAAGCTTTTTGAACGTATTATCCTTCAAGGATGTTTCTATCTCTTTTCTACGAGAGAGTACAGATACAACTTGGATCTCTGTCAGCCTTTTACCATGAATAATAAGCGGATAGCCTGATAACGCGGTATGTATTATAGGTAAATATGCCCAAGCTTGTTTATCAGAAGAAGGCCTCTCCTTTTCTCTTTTCAAAGCAAAAAGGTAACCTTTAGCTTCTAATTTTAACAGGTTTGGAGAAATATTACGGCGTGGTATTCCAGTCAACCTAGATAGATCGAAATTTTGAAACTCAGTAATTGGGCCAAAGTCATCTTCTACAGCCAACACTGCCAACATTAACATTCGTTGAGAGACTGTTAGCTTCCTTCCCTTCCCCGCTCGTTGGTTAAACAACAAATCCCTAACAGCAGTATTCAGCCCCTTCGTGATGAAATCAACTCCTTCAGAGTAATTGATTAACCTGTATTCGAATGAGTTTGCTCCAAGACTCGTTTTCACCTTCGAACGTGTTAGCAGGTTCTTCGTTTCAAGCTCTTCAACAGCCTTCAGGAAGGTTTTATCACAGAGCCCTAATCGACTACATAGAACTTTTACACTCCCTCGTACAAAGCGCTCACTGCTCTCAAATGATAAGTAAACCATACCTAACCATAACAACCTACTGGAAGGTGAAAGCCGCACTTTCAGTGAACTTATATGTTCATGCAGCCATTCTAGTTTGATCAGTGTTTCACTTCTAAAATTTGACAAAATTCGCCACTCTGACAGTGATTTTTTACGATGAATTATTGTATAACATATTTTATATGCAATTTGATAGGTATCTAGGAATGAGAAAGTCATGGATTAACACAAACGATCAAGCTCAAGAGATATGGGCGAGAAAATACCTCATAAAGAAACAGGCTGAGATGACAAGCTCAGGTGATGGACTTACTGCGTCACAGAAATGGGATAGCCAGCAGCCAGCACTCAATTTTTTACATTCCTTAGAACAAAGGACTAACTGTGAAGCTTCAAGTGTTCTACTAAAGAAGATGAAAGCTGCCTGGGATCAGCAGGTTCGCAAGAGTCAGGCTAAAAAGACCCGCCCAGTCTATATCTCACTTAAAAGCTCTAATCAGCTTAAGCTGTTAGCCAAAGCTAATGGACAAACATTGGTTACGACTATGGAAGGCTTAATTTTTGGTCAATACCAAGAACATAGGCTTCTTATAGAACAAGAAAAGGAGCAGCGGAATAGAGATAAACAGCTAATTAAAAAGTTAGAAAATAAGATTAATAATATTAACAATGAAAATTTCTATCTAAAGGAAGAAATAGACACTTACTTAAGAAAAATATCTCATCTAAAGTGTGAACTAAAAACAAATCAAAAAAAACTAGATGAAATGATGATTAAAGAAAAGAATGAAAATTCTTTTTGGGCCAAAAAAACCATTAAACATCTTGAAAATGAATAGGTATCATAAATAATTATAACTTTAAATAGAGGCCAATGATAATAAATAAGCAATAAAGCTATATGAACTACTGGTTGGTGTTCAGATTATATCTGACATACTTTTTACAGCATCATCATTAAATCATTACTAGTGATAATGTGAATTTTATTAATTAATGACATATTAAAAACTCTACCAATCACACAAAATTCATACTAAATTGATTCGCTTGATGGATAAAAGATATAAAAACAGACATTATCAATATATAACTAAACTTATGTCTAACAGATACACTGAATAATATAAAGGAGATGATTAATATGCCTAAAACGGAAATTTTGATTATAGAATCTAGAAGTGAACAGGATATTTTTGAAGATAGATACGAAGGATCTACACTGAAACAGATTCTAAAGTTGCAAGGAGTATCTGCACTTCACTATGAAGTGACGAATTTAGAATATTTTGAAAAAGCGATAAAACAAGCATCAAAAAAAGACGTTAAGTATGTTCATTTTAGTGGACATGGATGCATTGAAGGCATAGCTCTCACAAATGGCTTCATTACATGGAAAGAGTTTGATCAGATAGCCTGGCCCCATTTAAAAGGAAAGTGCTTATGCTTTTCAAGCTGTGACGTAGCAAATGGCATATACGAAGTATTTGAATATCATAAGTCTTTTTGTAACGCGATTATTGCTCCAAGTCGACCAATTACTTGGGGAGAAGGGCTTGTTGCTTATAGTGCCCTTTATCATCGTGCCCTCTCTACAGATACAAGCTCTAGTCAAGATGTAAGAGTACTTAATCATATTGTAGGCGCAGGTACGTTTAATTTCATACCCTCCCCATATAAGTCAGCAACATATGCTGTCGGCTAATAATCAGTATCAATGAAGGCTCCCTCAGCCTTCTGAATTTAATGTACGAGAAATTATTAACTGCGTGAGGAATTATGATTGTAACTTATAAATAGAAGTACACTGAAAAGTACTCACAAAGTTAAGTACCAACATAGTTAAGGTCTATTTTTGATGTTCAAACGGCTATATTGAAAAACTCCAAGCACAGGGCGCAGTAACCCTGTGCTCTCCTGTGATTAATCCAACTACCTGACGAGCAGGCATACCTAGAGTTCTTTCTGGGAGGGATAATTGCCGTAATTCCTTTTCGCTGAAGAACTGTATAAAAGTGCTTGGTGTCGTAGGCCCCATCAGCCTATACCTGAGTAACCTTATGGCGAAGCGGGTTTATTAGCGTGTGTAGCACTCACTGTCATGCACGTTATCCAGCGATACCTCCGCATTAACTATCTCGTGAGCATCAGCATCAATAGCCAAATGTACCTTGTGCATGCGCAAGATACGACACTTCTCCTTGCTATGCTTACGCACCTTCCATTCTCCTTCACCAAACAAGTTCAACCCTGTTGCATCAATCACGACCTGTCTAACAGGGCCACGGCTTCGCATACGATAATTTACGTTTACCGTTTTGGCTCGTTTGCTGATGCAGCTACAGTCTAAGGATTTCATCTCCACTTCCATAAGTTGGAACACCGAGTTAATGAACCATTCCAAAGCGCGAAGCGGCAGCTTAACCCATTCTTGATCATCACGGCCGTGCTGATGGCAGCATCATCCATCCAGAATGTAAGCGAGCCTCTCTGAGTTAAAGCATGGTTGTACTGTTTTCAGTTGTTGATGTTTCCTTAGGCTTTGCCCATGATGCGACCTGATAGTTGGGTTTAACGATCAGATCGCAAATAAGCGAAATAGTTCAATCCGATTTAAGCAACAACGCCTTTCAAACGTAAGAAGCTTAATTCAAGCTTAAAGCCATTGTACTCCTGGATGTACTCCAGAAAACAAAGATAAATATACAAATAAATATATAACAAGTAGATACAGAACCAGTTCAGATGACGCCAGCCCACCAAACGTTTGGAAAGGGCGGTAATCGAAAGATTACCGCCCTTTTTGTTTGTTCAGATATTACCAGCACTCACACCTCTCATTTACATAAAATGTGACTCATAGTCCGTGGACCAAAAGTCTACAGGCGAAGACCATGTCGTTCATAAACAAGCAAAAACAGATTGCCGTGAACGACTCAATACTCAAACCCTTTGGGTTACATATCAAACAGCTAAGAAAGGAGGCAGCGCTAAGCCAAGAAGAGCTGGCTGCGCGTAGTGGGCTTGATCGCACCTATATCAGTGGCATTGAGCGTGGCCTGCGTAATGTCAGCCTGATCAACTTATTCAAATGGCAAAAGCGTAACAAGGGCCAAGATAAACGCTACCTAGAGAACGCTTACCGAGTACTACTGACAAGAGCACGACAAGGGATGGTGGTCTTTGTCCCCGAAGGCAACGACGGTGACTCTACCCGGCCAAAAAGTTACTACCAACAGACCTACCAATACCTCCTAAAGTGTGGTTTTCAAACCCTGCCCGCATAATTCCTACTGAGGGGCTATCAGCCCCTCAACGTGATGACCATACAGGTTCGCCAACCGGGTAAAAGACATAAAGCATTGATAATATTAAACATTCACACAATGATACAGCATAAGGCAAGCATGCAACTGCAGGAAAACACCTCCCCAACCCTGCCAGTACATTTCACCAACATCCCAGAACAATCCTCCTAACAATTCAAGTATTATAGTGATTACCCCCACGATATTGGTGGACAGATCAAGGTTAGTTCAGCCAGTTCACGTAATATAACGGCCATTACGGAGGTGCTTAAATGGCAAATATCAATCAGGACCGTCTGGTCCAACACTTTATTGAACTGGTTAAAATCGACAGTGAGTCGCGCAACGAGAAAGCGATTGCCGAGGCGCTGGCCGAGCAGCTAGGTGAAATGGGCTTTGACGTTCAGAAGCTGCCTGTTCCTGCTGAGATCTCCAACGGCTTCAACATCTACGCCAAGCTAGAAGGCAAGCTGGAAGGCACTATCCTGCTAAGCTGCCACATGGATACCGTGACTCCAGGCAACGGCATCGAACCTATCATCGAAGACGGTATCATCCGCTCGAAGGGCGACACTATCCTTGGCGGTGACGACAAATCCGGCATCGCGGCCATCATGGAAGCAGTGCGCTGCATCAAGGCTGACGGCGAAGAGCACCAGACTATCGAACTGGCGTTCACGGTATACGAAGAAGGCGGCCTGCACGGCTCGCAGAACTTCGACATGAGCAAGGTCGAGTCGCTAACCGGTATCGTGTTTGACTCTGGCGGCCCTATCGGCACCATCATCACTACCGCGCCAGGCCAGCAGAACCTGAAAGTAAACATTACAGGTAAACCAGCCCACGCAGGCCTAGCGCCAGAAGAAGGGATCAACGCCCTAACGGTAGCGGCTGATGCCATCACCAACATGAAACTGTCTCGCATCGACGAGGAAACCACCGCCAACATCGGTGTGGTGAAAGGCGGCCAGGCAACCAACATCGTGATGCCTGAGCTATACATTGAAGCCGAGGCGCGCTCGCTGGACGACGACAAGCTACAGGCACAGGTCGAGCACATGGTCAGCACGTTCGAAGCGGCCGCTAAAAAACACGGCGCGGAAATCAACATTGCCTCCAAGCGTGCTTACAATGCTTACCGCATCGCCGACAACGACCCGCATGTCGAGAAGATCAAAGCGGCCTTCGAAGCTAACGGCGTTGAACCTATGTGTAAGCCGACAGGCGGCGGTAGCGACGCGAACATCTTCAACAGCAAAGGTCTGAAAACGGTGAACCTGTCTACCGGTATGGCGAAGGTACACACGACCGAAGAATTCATCAAAATCGACGACATGGTAGAGATCACCAAGTTCTTGTACACCTACCTAACTCGCTAAGCGTCCCAAAGAGGAAGGCCTGCCTTCCTCTTTATACCCTTCCAGTTATCCCGCAAAGGCATAACCGCGGCGCTTCTCTCTTTGTGTGGGAAAACCGCTTGTTGTCCGCCATTATTGATGAAACAGATAGCCAAGAAACATAGAAACCAATGAAAAAGACAGGCCGGCATCCTGATCATCAAGTTAAGGCTATTGCTTCTCTGAAAAATAGCAAAAATAACACAATATCAGCAACTTAAAAGCACACCACTTGGCCACTACCCAACCAAGCGCAATAACGCTTTGATGCACAAAATGTTACAAAATGTGACTCTGCTTCAATAATTCATACACAATACACCTTATTTCAATTTGCGAAATTTGTTCCCTTTTTTTCCCATCTGAAAAAAAAATGATATGCCCGCAACGAAACCAATCGCATTTTTTATACCCGCCAGATCCCCAATTCACTGTTATCAGTACAATCAATATGACATTTAAGAATGCGCATTGCATCAGACAAAGATTTCAAGCAGGAAGCTAGTGAGTATGGAATATTTAGACCGAATAAAGCGATTGGCCAAAATCCAAGGGATCAGCCAAAAACAGCTGGGTGAAGCCCTCGATCTACAGCAAGGTACCATGAGCCGTAAGCTCTCTGGCAAGTACGGTATCGAAGTACGCGAGCTGGAAAAAATAGCCGAGGCACTGAGTACATCGATCAGCTATCTACTAACCGGGCAGGTGGATACCGGTACCCAGGCCACCACAACCATCAATAACAATGTTGACCAAGGCACCACCAGCACCTATATCCCAATCATTCACCGCAAGGATTTCATGTCCTTTCGCAGCGGTGCATTGGTTGATGTGATCAGCAAACGTGCAATCCCACAGCACCTACTGCGCGAAGACTGCTTGGGCCTGTTGGTCGATAACGAGAACATTGCGCAATGTGCGCCGGTAGGCAGCTACGCCCTGGCTACCAAATCGGCAACATACCGCCCGAAACAACCGGTCTTTGCCTCGGTACGCGACAGCGAGCCTGATTTCTACCACATGACCCAGCTTGCCGACGGCGTCGTGTTCTCGACCTCGCAACCGGACTTTCCCAACTTGTTTGTCAACAACGGAGAGTTCCAGATCCACGGCTACATCATTCAGTCAGACTGGTCCTACGACCGTTAATCATCAGCAGATCCAACCCTTGCAATGATTAACCTCACTGGCGGCGTGACATCGCGCCGCCAAGTATTAGAATAGTAAGCACTCGGATAATGGATGTTTGCTATGCCTAAAATTATTGTCGCCTCGACCAACCCCGCCAAAATTTCTGCCGTTGAAGCCGCCTTCAACCACACCTTTCCTGATAGCCAGTTTGCTATCGAGGGGATCAGTGTCGACAGCGGTGTCCGCGATCAGCCTATGTGCGCAGACGAAACCCTGCTTGGAGCGAGAAACCGAGTCAATAATGCGCGCCACGCCGTACCGGATGCTGACTATTACGTCGGCCTTGAAGCCGGCATTGATGGCTCATTCACCTTTGCCTGGATGGTGATCGAAAGCGGCGAGACCCGCGGGGAATCCCGCTCGGCCTCACTGCCTCTACCGCCACAGGCCCTAGAGCAACTGCATCTGGGTGCTGAATTAGGCGATGTCATGGATGACATGTTCAACCAGACCAATATCAAGCAAAAAGGCGGGGCGATTGCGATGCTGACCAACCACTTGCTCAGCCGCAGCTCGGTTTACCAACAGGCCTTGATCTTGGCGCTCATTCCCTTCATTCACCCAACATTATTCGCTAAATAAATTAAGAACCTCAGCCAAACCTTTTAGGCATACCTGCAAAAAAAGAGCCCCCGGACATATCATCCGGGGGCTCTTTTACACTGGGTGCCAACGACGATTAAGCGCCAGGGCACTGCTCCTTGAGCAGGGCAGAAAGCCACGCCTTGGTGTCATCATCATGATGCTTGAGTTCGTTAGAGCCGCGGGTAATAGTCGCCACACCCACACCTAGCAACTCACTGATTTTGCGCTGGCTGCGCTCACCGTTCAGCAGCTCATGCAGAATATTCACTCGGGACAGTAACACTGACCTCTCGTCGGGGGTCAACAGCAGCCTCAGCAAGGTATCGTCTTTGTGCTCAACCGTCGCCTGGCGCAAGATATCCACCACCTGTTGCCACTCGGTAAATTCCGGGGTTTCTTGAATATTCGACATGTCATCCTCATTTGATGTACTCGTTCTCGAGTACTGATTCTATCCCTTTCGCCACCGACAACCTAGCCCTTCCATCAAAAAAGCTAGTACTTGGCGTTCAATTCATTTTCTTTGAGCAAGGGCACCGGACTCTGGGTCAAATCGCCATAATAGACTTCGAACATCAAGATATTCTGAACGTAGCCCCGTGTTTCATTGAACGGGATCGCCTCAATAAAGGCATAGACATCCAATCGTCCATCGGTGCCATTGCGCCAGCGGGAGACCCGGCTCGGTCCGGCGTTATACGCGGCAAAGGCAAAGATACGGTTGTTGTCGTATTGCTCGAGCATCATTTTCAGGTAGCCGCTGCCAAGGCGAATATTGACGCCGGGATCAAACAAGCTGTTTTTCCCTTCGTAGTTGCGCCCCAGTTTCTTGGCCGTTTCCTTAGCGGTAGCAGGCATGAGCTGCATCAGGCCGCGCGCCCCGACCGGCGAGACCGCCTCGATATTCAGCGCACTTTCCTGGCGAGCCAGCGCCATCATGCTGGTGACGGGCAATTCCCGCTTCTTACTGAAGAAATCAAACCACCACTTATGCGCCACCGGGAAGCGGAGTTCAACATAGTCCCAAAGTTGGCCGGAAATCGTGGCCTGCACCGCCAGGTGATGCCACTTGTTGGTCGCCGCATAAGCCGCCAGGGAGACAATCTTGTCGTTGTCCAGGCCCCGAAGCAGGTAGTGCCACTCCCGATTGGCCGCCAATAGCTTATCCACGGCAATCAGCTCTTCGATCCGCTCCAAAGTCTGCTGATACTCTTTCACCTCGCCGTGGGCGTCCCCCGCGGTTTTTACCGGGTAGGTAATCGGCTTACCCAGCACCGTCGCCGCTGCCGCGCTGTAGAAATCACGCTGGCCCAAGATCTGGGTGTACTTTTTCTCAGCCTGGGCCTGGTCGCCGGCCCTCTCCGCCAGCCGGGCCTGCCAAAACGTCCAGCGGGTGGTCTGCTTGGCCTCCTCTGGCAGGCGCTCTACCCAAACCTTGACCTCGTCCCATTTATCTTCGCGCATCGCCTGGCGGATGCGGCGCTCGAGTAAACTGATATTGGATGTTTTCGCCAAGGCGTTATCGCGCCATTTCTGCAGTTTTTCATCGTCGGTGGCCATCAGGCGGCTGGCGGTATAGTCAGCAAGGGACTGACGCTTGGCTTCACCGAAATGCTGCCCCTGCACGGTTTTATGGAACTGCTTTACTGCCTCGGCGATGTCGCTGCGCACCAGCTTCTTGTAAGCCAGCACCGTCAGGTTCTGGTTGAAAGGCGTCACCTTGCTGCGCTTGGAAAAGGCCGCAACCCCCTCGGGCTTGTCGAACAGAGCCATGACCGACTTGCCCGATGCCTTGCTTTTTGCCCCCAGCTGTTTACTGAGGTAATTGAGCCGGGCACGGTTGCCTTCGGCATACACCAGCAGCATCCGGTCCAGCACCAGCTCATCGGTGCGCTGGCCGGCCTTTTGCCACGTATTGAGCAGCGGGTCGCACGCATCGTGGGTCGACTTTCCCGTCAGCCACAAGGTTTCGGCCCCTTGCCAGGCGACATCTTTGTTGCCGAGCTTGCTTTGGGCGTAGTAATAGTGACAGCGCAGTACCTGACTGCGCGGAGGCATCGGCTGGACCTCGATGAAATTTTCCCACCGCTCGGTCGCGGCAAGGTGAGCCAGGTAACGATCCTTAACAGTGGTACTGAATGGCAACGCCGAATATTGCTCGATGAAGGCCTCGACTTCGCTCGGCGACTTGGCAAACAGCGTCTGGATGAATTCCCGGTAATCAAGATAGGGTGTCAGGGGGTAGTCATCCAAGCGGGCACGCAACGCCTGGTACGCCGCCAGATCGTTATCTTCCAGTGCGACTTGGGCCTGTTCATAACGTTCGCGCTGCTGCTCCAGTGTCGACGCTCGCATCAGGGGCGACAACAGCAAGCCAACAGACAGCACAAGACCTGAAATTACTCTGAGGTTTATATTGCTAGACACAATAGCCTTCCATTCATTTTCCATGTTCATTCAGGTCAAACAACCTGTGTGTTTTATTGCATATAAATTCCATTTCTACAAGCCTCTGCCATCCACAGGGCTGGCACCCACCACCTTCACGCGGCTCTGTATTGAGCGTAATACCAATTTGCCGTTTTGAATAATCGCGCACGTTGGTCGATAGGAGAAAATTAGCACCGCCATGTTGCAAGAAAAATGCACCAGCGACACAAAGATGGACGCAGAGTAATCCCTTAACGGCCATAATTATGAACATTGCTGTTAAACTTATGTCCAGAACAGGTAAAATACCCCCTTTCATTTAGTTTAGAGATCGCAAACGGATATGGCTGAATACGTCTATACCATGTCGCGCGTGGGTAAAATCGTCCCACCTAAGCGTCAAATCCTGAAAGATATTTCATTGAGCTTCTTCCCTGGCGCCAAAATTGGTGTTTTGGGTCTGAACGGTGCCGGTAAATCAACCCTGCTACGTATCATGGCGGGTATCGATACCGATATCGAAGGTGAAGCACGCCCACAGGCTGGCCTTAAGGTAGGTTACCTACCTCAGGAGCCGGTACTGGACGAAGAGAAAAGCGTACGTGAAGTGGTTGAAGAGTCAGTGGCTGACGTGAAAGATGCCCTGACGCGTCTTGATGCTGTTTACGCGGCATACGCTGAAGAAGATGCAGACTTCGACAAACTGGCGAAAGAACAGGGTGAACTAGAAGCGCTGATCGAAACCAAAGACGGCCACAACCTAGAGATGCAACTTGAGCGTGCCGCTGACGCCCTTCGTCTTCCTGAGTGGGATGCGAAAATCAAACACCTATCAGGTGGTGAGCGTCGCCGTGTGGCTATCTGCCGCCTACTGCTAGACAAGCCAGACATGCTGCTGCTTGACGAACCAACCAACCACCTTGATGCAGAATCTGTGGCTTGGCTTGAGCACTTCCTGGTTGACTACAGCGGTACCGTTGTGGCGATCACCCACGACCGTTACTTCCTCGATAACGCTGCGGGTTGGATCCTGGAACTTGACCGTGGTGAAGGTATTCCATGGGAAGGTAACTACACCTCTTGGCTTGAGCAGAAAGATGCCCGTCTGAAGCAGGAAGCCTCGCAAGAGAAAGCCCGCCAGAAGACCATCGAGAAAGAGCTTGAGTGGGTTCGCCAGAACCCTAAAGGCCGCCAGGCGAAGTCAAAAGCGCGTATGGCACGCTTCGAAGAGCTGAACAACACCGATCACCAGCGCCGTAACGAAACCAACGAGCTGTTCATCCCGCCGGGTGAGCGCTTGGGTGACAAGGTTATCGAGGTGAGCAACCTGACCAAGTCATTCGGAGATCGTGTGCTTATCGATGACCTGTCCTTCAGCATGCCTAAGGGTGCGATCGTGGGTATCATCGGTGCCAACGGTGCCGGTAAATCGACCCTGTTCAAGATGCTGAGCGGCACAGAACAGCCAGATGCCGGTACGATTGAGCTTGGCGAAACAGTAAGCCTGGCGTCTGTTGACCAGTTCCGCGACAGCATGAACGACAACAACACGGTTTACCAAGAGATCTCTGAAGGTGCCGACATCATCAAGATCAACAACTTTGAAATCCAGGCGCGTGCTTACTGCTCACGCTTCAACTTCAAAGGCAGCGATCAGCAAAAACGCATCGGCGATCTGTCTGGTGGTGAGCGCAACCGTGTCCACCTTGCCAAACTGCTTAAAGCCGGCGGCAACGTTCTGCTACTCGATGAGCCAACCAACGACCTTGACGTTGAAACGCTACGTGCACTAGAAGAAGCCCTGCTTGAGTTCCCTGGCTGTGCCATGGTGATCTCGCACGACCGCTGGTTCCTAGACCGTATCGCGACCCACATTCTTGACTACCGTGACGAAGGTCAGGTTAACTTCTTCGAAGGTAACTACACCGAGTACACAGATTGGCTCAAGAAGACGCTGGGCGCGCAAGCGGCCGAGCCACACCGTATCAAATACAAGCGTATTGCTAAGTAATTCGCTGCTATATCTAGATACACCAAGGGCTGCATCATGCAGCCCTTTCTTTTTCATCACTTTTCAGCCAGCCAAATACCTATTTTGCTTGGCGGGGTGGCTACAATGCCACACGTTCGAACGCCGTCAGCGCCTCCTGCAGATCTTCCACCGCGATAATTTCGATACCCGGGACCTGGCGACTGGCGTTGGCCTTCGGAACGATAGCGCGGGTAAAGCCCTGCTTGACCGCTTCGCGAATACGTTCTACCCCGTTGGCTGCCGGCCGGATATCGGCATTGAGGCCGATTTCGCCGAACACCAAGACATCCTGCGGTACCGGGCCGTTTTTGAAGCTGGAGAAAATCGCCAGTAATACCGCCAAGTCCGCCGAGGTCTCTTCGATTTTGATCCCGCCGACGCAGTTAACGAAGATATCCATGTCCGACAGCATCACCCCGCCATGGCGGGCCAACACCGCGATCGACATCGCCAGGCGATTATTGTCGTAGCCCACGGTCAGGCGCCGCGGGTTCTCGGTCACCGAGTTATTGCACAGCGCCTGGATTTCCACCAGCAACGGTCGGGTCCCTTCCCACAGCGTGGTACACACCGAACCGGCATGGTTCTTGTCCGAACGGCTGAGGAAAATCGCCGACGGGTTCTTAACCTGCTTCATCCCGGTTTCGGTCATGGCAAAAAAGCACGACTCGGAATCGGCACCGAAGCGGTTCTTGGACGTGCGCAATACCCGGAACTTCTCATCCGCCGTCGACGACAGGGCAAACAGCCCATCGACGATATGGATCAGCTGCATCGGACCGGCCACATTCGAGTCTTTGTTGATGTGGCCGACGATCATAAAGGTCACGCCTTCGGTCTTGGCAAAGCGGGTCAATGCCGCCGCCGATTCCTTGACCTGGCTCGGGCTGCCCGCTGCCGAGTCGTTATGGGCAACAGTCATGGTCTGGATCGAGTCGATGATCACAAACTCGGCCTTCTGTGCCCGGATGTGCTCGATGATTGCCTCGACCGACGTCTCGGCCACCACATTGATGTTGTCGAGGTTCTGGGTGCCCAGTCGCTTGGCCCGCTGGGAGATCTGGTGAATCGATTCCTCACCCGATACGTACAGCGATGACTTGGTGGCAGCCACCGAGCCAATACTCTGGAGCAGCAAGGTCGATTTACCGGCACCGGGATCACCACACAGCAATAACACCGAGCCCGGTACGATACCGCCGCCAAAGACCCGATCCAGCTCGGAAATGCCGGAGCTGTAGCGCGGCAGATCTTTGCTTTCGACCTCCGACAGTTTCTGCACCTTGGTCGCCGCGCCCGCGTAGCTGCTCGTACCAGCAGCCGAGACGGCACCCACGGCCGAGCGTGTTTTGGGAACTGTGAACTCGGTTATCGTATTCCATGCCGCACACGCGCTACACTGGCCCTGCCAGCGGGGGAAGTCTGCGCCACAGTCACTACACACATAGGCCCGCTTGGTTTTTGCCATGACTCACCTTGATATATTTGATTAAACACATCCGCAAACGGATGTAGAATAGAGCTTGCCCTTAGGCTGAAGCAACGCTCAGCCATCAGGGGAAATATGCCGATAATAAACGAAGAATGAGATAATCAAAAATAACTATGGTGCTAGACGATTACAAAGGACTGATTGAAAGGCTGATCCCTGTCTACGATAGCGAAGATTTTGAAGATGTCTTCCAGATGATGACCGAAGGCGAGGACGGGCCAACCCGGCTCCAGCTCAAAATGGAATTGCACCGTATCATGGCCCCCTCCATGAAAGCGGTCGATCTTCGCGGGCGGGTTCAGGGCGAATGCCGTCCCTATCAGCTCAATGGACGCCAGCACTGGCTCGATGATGTCGCCATCAACACCTACCATAAACGGATCAAGGCCTACGGCAACCAGTTCCGGGTCGGCCTGTACGAAGCCTTGATGAATACCCGCAACAACTTCCGGGTCATGCACCAGCAAGGCAAACTGCAACCCAAGCCGGCCCCGCAAACCCAATTGCAGCCTGACAATCCATTGGTTGCTCCCCTGATCCGCTTCGGCCATTACCTGACCCGTAACGAGAACCGCTGGCAGATAGCCACACCGGTTAGCTTGGAGCTTCCTCTGAGCCAGATGATCAACGGCATCAGCGCGGATTTATCGTACTCCGGCGCCAAATTCAAAGTACCAGCTGCATTTAACTACACTCTGGGCATGACGGTTGTGGTGCGCTTCCCGAAACTAGCTGAACTGCTCAATGACCCTCGCTTGGCCCAGGGAATGAGTTACCGGATCCTCGGTATCGACGAAAACCCCGATAATGACAGCTACAAATGGCTGAGGCTAAAGCTGCTGAGTGACAGCGCCCTGATCAAAGCCGTCATTGACCATGGCCTGAGCCAGTCGCAAAACCGTACCCGGCACAATTGCGAAGACAAAATCATCCAGATCCG
Organism: Photobacterium gaetbulicola; assembly: GCF_003025515.1. NCBI lineage: Bacteria > Pseudomonadati > Pseudomonadota > Gammaproteobacteria > Vibrionales > Vibrionaceae > Photobacterium > Photobacterium gaetbulicola. The sequence continues at coordinate 52,824 of NZ_PYME01000009.1, forward strand.
TACCCGTGGCTACGAGCACTGCTTTCTCAAGCACAGTACCAGCATGCCGGTCTTCCTGTCGGGTACCCAACTGACCTACTGCCTGCTGACCCAGTATAACCGCCATATTTGGTCCCACTGGCACGACGAGAGAAACCAGCCAGTACTCAACCACCTGATATCAGAGGAGCGTCTTGCCAGCCTCGGCAAGACGGGGCTAAAACAGTCAAGTACCCTGATTTACAGCTTCAGCCACGAACATGACGGCAAAACCTTTTTCTATTCTGCCGCCCTACCGGAAATGAATGCCGAGCAACGCCGCCTGTTCTGGCATGTCGGGGCCCAGCGTGACAGCTGGCGGGTTATGCGCCTGAGCTTGCAGCCCATCGACCAGGAAGATATAGACAGCCTGCAAACCATTGCCCCTGACATGGTCGATAAACTCAGCTCCCTGACCCACGTTGGTGTATTGCAAGATCTGACCAACACGGACGCCCAGCAAGACTACCGCCTGAGCGTCAAGCCGCAGTTACCCGGCAAAACCCTGCAGGCATTCCGCCATCCACGCAATCCGGTTGCCGCGGCCAAAGCGGTGTATTTTGACCCAAGGCCGCAGCGAAGCGAAGACCGCTACCTGTTCGATACACCGATAGTGCTCAGCCCGGAAGGTGGGGCCGAGGTCTCCGGACAGAGCATTGACTTTTCGACCCGGGGCCTGAATATCAAACTGGCCGCACCGATAGCGCTTCGCCGAGGCGATCAGGTACTGGTCTCGTTTCCGGGACTGCAGAAAAGCAACAGAAATGCGCCCTTAAGCCAGATCCCATATAGTGTCGTCAGGATCAGTCCGGATCACTGCAATATCCAACTGACGACCGGTAGCGGCAACCTCGCCGCCCAGAGCGAGCATTTCCTGCGCAAGCTGATTTTGCACAATGAGAATAAATTGCTGATGGCCGAGGAAAAGCTGCCGCAGGGTGAGCTCCTGCTGGCGATGCACCAGATGCTGCTGACGCGGCTCAAAAGTGTGCCTTATTTCGCTGAAAAAGTTGATCACAAACTCAAGCTCAAAGCTGTCGGGTGCAACTTCCCACCACCGCCCCAGATCAAGCTGTTTAGCCTGTTGGCCGGCGGTCAGGGCTGCTCGCTGGAGCCGCTGTTTCGCAACCGGGTAAAATCCATGCTGGCCGAAACCATGCGTCCGATTGAGATCAGCCAGCCCTATGTCCATGAACTCTACCTCGCCATCGAGCAGCATAATGGCCAGGTACCAAGGATCGACGCCAAGCGGCTGGATGAGTTTCGCACTATCGAGGAGCGGATCGCCTACATCAAACAGGCTAAGTCCGCCGGCAGCTTTATGGCTTTGAGGTTAACCGCCGCCCCGGTCCTGAGCCCGATGACGGCACTGATAGGAAAAGAGCTGGGCGAGCTTGCCCGCCAGGTATTACACCGGGCCAGGGCACTTGAGCAGGAACTCAGCTCGGTCATTGGCTGTGGCGAAATCCTCGATGTCACCGATGAAGTGCAGATCAGGCTGGAGATCAAATAGCCCGCTTCGCCCGGCTACCACCCCAGTTGCTGCGGTACCAGGGAGGCCGACAGCAAACACATCAGGCCGCCGAGGTCGGCAAAACGGATCGCCACGGGGGCCTCGTCTTCGACTTTCGGCTTGGCATGGTAGGCGACGCCCAGCCCTGCCGCATTGATCATGGCCAAATCATTGGCTCCATCACCCACGGCCACCGTATTGTGCGGGGCAATGTCATATCGCTCGGCCAGGCTGCGCAATATCGCGGCCTTGCCCTGCGCATCAACGACCTCTCCCAGTACCTTGCCCGTCAGTTTGCCATCGACAATCTCCAGCGTATTGGACTGGGCATGGGCCAAGTCCAGCTCCTGTTTGAGGTGATCGGAAAAATAGGTAAAGCCGCCCGAGGCAATCGCCGCCTTCCAGCCATAGTGATGCAACGTCGCCACCAGCTCGCGCAGCTCTGGCATCAAAGGTAGCTGGCTTCTGACCTGCTCAAGGATCGCTGCATCGCTGCCGGCCAAGGTCGCGACCCGCTGGCGCAAACTCTGTTCAAAGTCGAGCTCCCCCTGCATCGCCCGCTCGGTGACTTCGGCCACCTGCTCACCGACACCGGCCAAAACGGCAATCTCGTCGATACATTCGATCTCAATCGCGGTCGAGTCCATGTCCATCACCACCAGCCCCGGCTCCCTCAGATCAGGCAGCTGGCTCAGATCCGCTATATCAAGCTGCACGCTGGTAACACATTGCTCCAGCAGCAGGGAGTAGGGGGTGGCCAACAACAGGCAATCGTACTTGCCCACCTTCCAGGCGGCGGCCAGCTCCAGCGCCTCACCGTACGCCGCCTCGATAGCTTCCACCGCCACGGCATCAACAGATCGGCCATACACCAAGGTGGTGGCACGTTGCCGGTCAAGGTTGGACGCTGACACCACTTCCGGGAATCGCTGGAGTAAAGAGGTATGTTTCCTTATTTTGAGCACTTGCAAACCATCCATGTTAAAGTAATCGCCTATATACCCAAGTGACCTCGATGTGCCGGGCTCAGCATTGAACCAAGCATTTTGACGTCACTTGACTAAACAACTTACCCTATTGCAAATTACCAGGGCAAGCCCCAAGATAAGATTGGCCTTGAATCCACCGCTGATATGATGAAGAAAAAACATACCCAATTCCAAAAAGCCTGGCGGCTGTTCATCCTTTTCGGCTGCCTGGCAGCGCTGATCACCATGGTTGAATATGGCTCGGCCCTCGCCAAGGAAAACTACCGTACCCTGAGCAATCAAACCCAGCAACTGTCGCGGTTGGTGGTACGCCAAGCCGCCGATACGGCGTCTGAGGATGTGATCGAAAAGAACCAGGACCGCCTGCAGCTGCTGGTCGAGCAACTGGCCAAAGAGCCGTTGCTGCTCGATGCCACCATCTATGATCTCGAAGGCGTCACCCTGGCCAAGAGCCAGGATGCCCTGCCGCTCCCCCAGGTCACCGGGTTATCCACCCCGCTGGCCGTTGCCAGCTACGGCCGCCAGCAGCTGATCGAGCCAATCATGAGCCAGCACCAGGTGGTAGGCTTTGTCCGCATCACCCTTGAGCATGACAAGCTGATTGCCGAGACCATGGCGGATATCGATGCCATCACCAATATTATCCGGGCGCTGATTGCCACGGCGATGGCCATCGGGTTCCTGTTGGCCTACACCTTTGGCAACCGCAAGCAAAACTGGCACTTCCCTATCCTGCTCAGTGCGGAAAAGGGCCGCTGATCGACAAGGCCGCTAAACTCAGGCCGGCTAATAACAGTCGATTAAATAGAACGCAAAAAAAAGGGCTTGCCACTAGCAAGCCCTTTTTAATGTCAATCTTCTGTTGCTTACGCTTCGTCAGCGTCGCCCAGCAAAACAGATTCCAGAGCGATTTCCATCATGTCGTTGAACGTTAGCTGACGCTCTTCAGACGTTGTCGCTTCGCCACGCAGGATGTGGTCTGAAACCGTACAGATAGTCAATGCTTTAGCACCGAACTCAGCCGCTAGGCCGTAGATACCTGCCGCTTCCATCTCAACACCGACGATGCCGTATTTCTTCATGGTCTGGAAGAAATCGAAATCTGGGTTGTAGAATAGGTCTGCAGAGAAGATGTTGCCCACCTTCACGTCAATACCTTTAGCTTTCGCTGCATCAACCGCATTCTGTACCATGCCAAAATCCGCCAGCGCAGCAAAATCGTGGTCGCCGAAACGGATACGGTTAACTTTGGAGTCAGTTGACGCACCCATACCGATCACAACATCACGCAGGTTCACGTCGTCGCGTACTGCACCACAGCTACCGACACGGATGATCTTCTTCACGCCGTAGTCTTTGATCAGCTCTGTTGCATAGATAGAACATGAAGGGATACCCATACCGTGGCCCATTACAGAGATCTTACGGCCTTTGTAAGTACCTGTGTAACCAAACATGTTACGAACGTTACAGACTTCTTTTGCATCATCCAGGAAGGTTTCTGCAATGTACTTGGCACGTAGCGGGTCACCCGGCATCAGTACTACGTCTGCAAAGTCACCCATTTCAGCATTAATGTGAGGAGTCGCCATCGTTATTTCCTTTCTGTCATCTGTTGGTTTTTTGCATTGCCAACTAAATGTAATCTTGTCTTGCAAATACCGTTTCGATCTAGGACAAATATAGACCGAAACCGTAAAAATAATCGTCTTTTGGGACAGGAGTCACCTGCCCTCGCCGGTTACAGGAATGACTTACCGTATTCCATATCAGACGTACCGAAGTATTCCGCCAAGCTCTGGCCGATATCAGCGAAGGTCTCGCGACGGCCCAGAGAGCCAGCAGCGATTTTCGGGCCAGAAACCAGTACTGGAATGTGCTCGCGGGTGTGGTCGGTACCTTCCCACGTTGGATCACAACCGTGGTCGGCAGTCAGGATCAGTACGTCGTCTTCCTGCAACAGTTCGATGATTTCAGGCAGGCGCTTGTCGAAGTACTCCAGTGCCGCCGCATAACCTGCGACATCACGACGGTGGCCGTAGGCAGAATCGAAATCAACAAAGTTGGTGAAGACGATGGTGTTATCCCCTGCGGCTTTGATTTGCTCCAGCGTGGCTTCAAACAAGGCCGGGATCCCGGTTGCTTTCACTTTCTTGGTAATACCACAGCCGGCGTAGATGTCAGAGATCTTACCGATCGACACCACATCGCCCTGCTTCTCGTCAACCAGCTTCTGCAGTACGGTCGCAGATGGCGGCTCGACAGACAAGTCACGGCGGTTACCGGTACGCTCGAACTGGCCTTTGCCCGGGCCAATAAACGGACGGGCGATCACGCGGCCGATGTTATAGTCCGCCAGCTCCTCGCGGGCGATCTGGCACAGCTCCAGCAGGCGATCAAGACCGAAGGTCTCTTCGTGACAGGCGATCTGGAACACGGAATCGGCAGAGGTATAGAAGATCGGCATACCGGTCTTCATGTGCTCTTCACCCAAGTCGTCCAGTACCTGGGTACCTGAGGCATGGCAGTTGCCGAGGAAGCCCGGCAGGCCAGCACGCTCAAGGATGCGATCAGTCAGCTCCTTCGGGAAGCTGTTTGCTTTGTCGGTAAAGTAGCCCCAGTCAAACAGCACAGGGACACCGGCGATCTCCCAGTGGCCAGACGGGGTGTCTTTGCCCGAAGATAGCTCGGCAGCGTGGGCAAACGCACCGGTGATTTCCGCGTCGGCATCCAAGCCTTCTGGGAAGTAGCCCGAAGACTCTTCACACGCCTTGCCCAAACCCAGTTTGTTCAGGTTTGGCAGGTGTAGCTTACCGCTGCGCTCGCCATTGTCCGCTTCGCCGCGGGCACAGGCTTTGGCAATATGACCCAGGGTGTTGGAACCTACATCGCCGAACTGAACGGCATCTTCTGTAGCGCCAATCCCAAATGAATCAAGGACGAGAATAATAGAACGTTTCATGATGACTCCATTAAACATCTTCTGGGCGAACACGACGGTAAACTTCAGGTGTCGGCTCAGGTTTCTGATCAGAAATAGTAATCGCAGCACGTACCGCTTTCGCTGCTTCTTCCCACTGCGCTTCGTTGCGCGCGTGGATCACAGCCAGCGGCTTGTCAGCATTGGCTTCATCACCCAGGCGGATCATGTCGCTCAGGCCTACCGCGTAATCGATAGTGTCGGTCGCCACTCGGCGGCCACCGCCCATGCCGACAACGGCCATACCCAGTGCGCGAGTATCCATAGCAAAGGCATAACCTGTGGTTTCGGCGTAAACCGGCTTCACCAGTTCGGCTTTTTCCAGGTAGTTGTCGTAGTTGGTCATAAAGTCAGCCGGGCCACCCAGGCCAGCAACCATCTTACCAAAACACTCTGCCGCTTTACCGTTGTCCAGGACCGCCTGAAGTTTCTCGCGCGCCTGCTCGATATCTGTTGCTAACCCACTGTTTACCAACATTTCTGCACACAATGCCATGGTCACTTCAAATAAGCGAGGGTTACGGTATTCACCGGTCAGGAATTGCACGGCTTCGCGTACTTCGAGTGCATTACCAGCAGTCGATGCCAGTACCTGGTTCATGTCTGTCAGCAGTGCTGTGGTCTTGGTGCCGGCACCGTTGGCAACGGCAACAATCGATTTAGCCAGCTCTTCAGACGCTTCGTAGGTCGGCATGAAGGCACCAGAGCCCACTTTCACGTCCATCACTAGCGAGCCAAGGCCCGCCGCCAGCTTCTTCGACAGAATGGAAGCGGTGATCAGCGAGATGTTATCCACTGTCGCGGTCACATCGCGGGTCGCGTAAACACGCTTGTCAGCCGGTGCAAGATCGCCGGTCTGGCCGATGATCGCCACCCCCGCGTCTTTGGTCACCTGACCGAACACGTCGTTGCTTGGCGTGATGTTGTAGCCAGGGATAGACTCAAGCTTATCCAGCGTACCACCGGTGTGGCCAAGGCCACGGCCAGAAATCATCGGTACGTAACCGCCACACGCTGCCACCATAGGGCCAAGCATCAGTGACGTCACATCACCTACACCGCCAGTTGAGTGCTTGTCGACAATCGGGCCATCGAAGTTCATGTGGCTCCAGTCGATAACCATACCAGAGTCGCGCATCGCACAGGTCAGTGCCACACGCTCGTCCATGGTCATGTCGTTGAAGTAAATCGCCATGGCGAATGCTGCGATCTGGCCTTCAGATACGGTATCTTTAGCAATACCCTGGATGAAGAAGTTAATTTCGTCAGCGGTCAGTTCAATGTTGTCACGTTTTTTACGGATGATTTCTTGTGGTAAATACATGGTATTCCCCAATGATATTCTTTATGTAGGGTCATGACGTTTTACCTGGTATTTGATGATTCTCAGGTACAGGCTGCCCGTCCTTTTTCCAACACCGGAAGAAGGCAAGAACCAAACAGTAAAACATCACGGATAAGTTGTGGTCGGAGACCTAAAAATAAGGTGGCAACAATGCCACCTTACTGGAATAGAATTAGTAGCCGCCTTCCGCTGCTTTTTCGCCTTCACCTAGTGTGTGAAGCAGGTTAGCTAGCAGGCTTGATGCGCCAAAGCGGTAGTGCATGTTGTCAGCCCAGTCGGCACCCAGGATGCGGTCTGCCATATCTAGGTACTGCTGCGCGTCTTCTGCAGTGCGCACGCCACCAGCAGGCTTGAAGCCTACCGTTTCCGCAACACCCATATCTTTGATTACATTCAGCATGATTTCTGCGTATTCTGGTGTAGCGTTAACTGGTACTTTACCGGTTGACGTCTTGATGAAATCAGCACCGGCTTTGATTGAAATTTCAGACGCTTTCTTGATTAGCTCTTCAGTTTTCAGCTCGCCAGTTTCGATGATCACTTTCAGCATGATCTCGCCACACGCCGCTTTACACTGCTTAACTAGCTCAAAGCCAACTTCTTCGTTACCTGCCATCAGTGCGCGGTATGGGAAAACGACGTCTACTTCGTCAGCACCGTACGCCACAGCCGCTTTTGTCTCTGCAACAGCGATCTCGATGTCATCGTTACCGTGCGGGAAGTTAGTTACCGTCGCGATACGGACTTCTGGGGTACCCTGCTCACGAAGCTGCTTCTTAGCAACTGGGATAAAACGTGGGTAAATACATACGGCCGCTGTGTTGCCTACCGGGCTCTTCGCGTTCTTACACAACTCGATCACTTTCGCATCCGTGTCGTCATCGTTAAGAGTGGTAAGGTCCATTAGTTTAAGTGCACGCAGTGCAGCCGCTTTCAATTCGCTCATGACTATCTCCAGTCCAATTAGTTTCTACCAAGCTATTTCTGCTAAACAATCACCTTGCCTAGCAATAGATGCGCCTGACGGTATTCAATGCGCCACCGCCAAACGGCCCGCTTACGCGAACAGGAGCCCCGACAACCAGCCATCAGTCGACGGGGTTACGGACTTGATTCCTTGAAGACTCAGGTAAACAATGCATAAACATTTACCTGATTGATATCCTTTTCACCGCATGGGAAGCAATCTCGCCACTTCCCTGCAAATACGTTGCCCAGGCCTTGCCTAGCGAAAGGTAACACCATGATGGTATTGACCTGAGCAACGAAAATCTGTTTGTGATGGTGCCGCTCTATAATACCAAGCAGGCCTAGTTGCCACCACGAAAGTTACGTTTCCCAGTGTGGACAATGTGTTTACCCAACGAACAAATTTCGTCAGGTAAAAAACCGCTCAACGATCCACTGGTAGGCAACCCCACCCACATAGACCCCCACAATGCCCATGACACCCGGGAGCACCGGGGGCGCCGGTATTGGCAGTTTAATCGCAGAAAACAACACTCCGACAATAAACCCAGCAATCATCGCCAGCAGTACTTCATTCATAATCATTTTCTCTGTCTGGTACAGCACAAAGAAAGTGTAGCCTGCCCCGCGATGAAAGTAATGGTAGCAGAGGGTTTTGCCAGAAACCGGAGCGCAATCGATTTTATGGCATCAAATAGAAACGATGGGGGAGATGTTTACTGAATCTGTTGAAGGGCGGGCGATGGGCGATGGGCGATGGGCGATGGGCGATGGGCGATGGGCGATGGGCGATGGGCGATGGGCGATGCAGAGTTTTACAGTAGCCTCTTCATGTCAAGCTCTCAGCTCTTCCCGTAGCCTAGCGCTGCTTTTGCCTATAGCCAAGCTGTTATGCCTCTAGCCCCTAGCCAGGCTCTTTGCCTCTAGCCAGAAAAACAAACGCCGCGGTTTCCCGCGGCGTTTTATCAGGCGTTCAGCTGTCTGAGATTACAGAGACAGGCTGATGAATAGACCTGCGATAGTTGCAGACATCAGGTTAGAAAGCGTACCAGCGGCAACAGCTTTCATACCGAAGCGTGCGATGTCGTGGCGACGGCTTGGCGCCAGGCCACCTAGACCACCCAGTAGGATTGCTACTGAAGATAGGTTGGCGAAACCACATAGTGCGAACGAGATGATTGCTTCAGTCTTCGCAGATAGTGTGATTTCAGCACCTTCCGCTAGGTATGGAGCAAAGTTCAGGTAAGCAACGAATTCGTTTACAACCAGCTTCTGGCCGATGAAAGAACCTGCGATCGTTGCTTCTTCCCATGGCACACCGATTAGGAATGCAAGAGGAGAGAATACGTAACCTAGGATAAGCTCTAGAGTCAGCTCAGGCATACCGAACCAACCACCGATGCCACCTAGCATACCGTTGATTAGCGCGATTAGGCCGATGAAAGCTAGAAGCATTGCACCCACGTTTAGTGCTAGCTGCATACCAGAAGAGGCACCCGCTGCCGCTGCGTCGATAACGTTAGCCGGCTTGTCGTCGCCTTCAGTCGCGTCGCTTGCTAGCTGCTCAACAGCTTCTTCAGTTTCTGGCTTGATGATCTTAGCAAATAGAAGACCACCCGGAGCTGCCATGAATGAAGCGGCGATTAGGTACTCTAGAGGTACACCCATAGACGCATAACCTGCAAGTACACCACCCGCTACAGACGCCAAACCACCACACATTACCGCGAACAGCTCAGACTGAGTCATTTTTGGTACGAACGGACGGATAACCAAAGGTGCTTCCGTTTGACCAACGAAGATGTTAGCTGTTGCAGACATTGATTCGGCACGAGAAGTACCCAGTGCTTTCTGCAGACCACCACCTAGGATGTTGATCACAACCTGCATGATGCCCAGGTAGTAAAGTACGCTGATCAGTGCAGAGAAGAAAACGATTACTGGTAGTACGCGCAGGGCAAACACGAAGCCGCCACCGCCGAACACTTCAAACATTTTGTCTGAAGTCAGGCCACCGAATAGGAAGTTGATACCATCGTTACCGTAAGCGATAACGTTGGCAACGGCGTTAGACATACCATACAGTACGTCACGGCCAACAGGTACATAAAGAACAAATGCACCCAAACAGAATTGGATGGCAAATGCACCACCCACAGTACGTAGATTGATAGCTTTACGGTTATCAGATAGAAGTACTGCAAGACCTAGCAGTACTGCCATCCCAACCAGGCTCATAAACATGCTCATAGTTTATGGCTTCCCTTTAGTTAAGTTTGGCGTCTCGACAATTCGGCTCATTAAGAGTCCGGCGCATTATACTCATGCTGCGGCGGATAAAATAATGCCGACTTCACAGTTTGCAAGGAAAGGGAGTGAAAGTTCAATTCCAAACGTGAAGCTCATCACAGTTTAACGCAAACGTTTTACGCAAACGTTTATTTTGTGATGCCCATTCACATCGGGATGCGAAAAAGTTCAGCAGTGGTTAAGCTAATGACCTGCTTAATTTCCTGTTCACTTTCCGTCCGGATCGCTGCAAGCTCACCCAGCACATTCACTAACCGATCGGGTCGGTTTGGCTCCCCTTGAAACCCCGCGACTGGCATGTCTGGTGCGTCCGTTTCCAGCAGCAATGCATCCAGTGGCAGTGCAGCTATTGTATTTCGAGTCTTATTGGCCCGGCGATATGTAATCGTTCCCCCGACACCAATTTTGATACCTAGATCAATAAGCTGCTTTGCTTGTTGGTGGCTACCACTAAATCCATGGTACACCCCACCGGCAATCGGCCTGTTTTGCCTCAAAACCCCAAACAACTCAGGAAATGCCTTACGGCAATGCAAAATCACCGGTAGTTCAAAGCGGTTGGCCAGCTGTAACTGGGCTGCCAATAACGAAATCTGTTGATCTCTATCGGCATTCACAATGGCAAAGTCTAGTCCACATTCCCCAACAGCAACGCAGCGAGATACGCTTTTTTCTCGCAGCACGGCCTCTGCGGCCAACGCCGACGCCAACTGCTGCAAGGCGTTAGCATCATGCTCGGCACTGAAAAAAGGGTGTAACCCCAAGCCATAATAGAGGCAGGGGAAGCGAACGGACAAATCGCGCAGCACCTGCCAGTTCCGCTGGCCAACAGCCGGTATCACGATTTTCTCTACCCCGGCCTGGCGGGCCAATGCCAAGTAATGCTCAGGGTCATCACAAAACGGCGCAAAATCGAAGTGACAATGGCTATCAATCAGCATCCGGTTTGCCCTGTACGGTAGCGCCACCTTGCTTGTTAGCAGGGTGACGGGGGTCATCACGGTCATAGCGAACCGGTGCACAGCAACGGCGATTCTCGGGGACCAGCCCCATCTTTTCACACCAGCGGTCATAGGCCGCTATCCCGCGCTTTATGAGTGACATCATGGCTATCTATCCTGTCAGGTTGTTGGTTTAGTGGCCTTGGCAACCATAACGATCATACTACGCCCAGTCGCCAAGATGGTATTGCGGGTATAGTGCGGTGCGTCATCGATGGGATAAATATCATAGGGAGACGGCTTGGCGGTATTGATCACCAGGTGCCAGTCGCTGCATTGGCGATCCGGCAGGGTAAACTCGAGCGGATCCCAGAAAGCATTGCAGATCACGTACAGCTCGTCCTGAGTGATCGGGTGGTACACCGTCAGGGCTATGGAATGGGAGTTTTCTGACCAATCGGGCTGATCCGGTTGGATCCCGTGCCAGCGGATCCCGACATCCTCTAGCACCGAGTTCAGCGACATGTGCATGTTCCAGTCGATGGTCGGCTCGGCGGTACGCAGCTGGCTAAGCAGGGTGACAAAGCGCAGCAGGTCGCTGTGGGTAGTGACTAAGCTCCAGTCAAACCAGCTGATTTCATTATCTTGGCAGTAGGCGTTATTGTTGCCCTGCTGGGTCCGGCGCACTTCGTCGCCCATATTGAGCATCGGGGTACCTAGCGCCAGGAACAAGGTCGCCAGCATGTTTTTGCACTGGCGGTGGCGCAACAACTCTATCTCGGCAATGTCCGTCGGCCCCTCCACCCCGTAATTGCTCGACAGGTTGTGGCTGTCACCATCACGGTTGCCCTCACCGTTGGCCTCGTTGTGCTTCTCGCTGTAGCTCACCAGATCGTTGAGGGTGAAGCCATCATGGGCACAGATGAAATTCACCGAACGGTGCGGCGAATGGTGGTGGCTGCAGTACATGTCCGGCGAGCCCAAAATTCGCGAGGCAAAGCGGCTGACATAGCCGGCATCACCACGCCAGAATGCCCTGACATCGTCACGGAACTTGCCGTTCCATTCATTCCAGCGATCACCGATAAACGAACCGACCTGATACAGGCCTGCGGCATCCCACGCCTCGGCGATAATCTTGGTACTGCACAGGATCGGATCCGAATCGATCGACCACAGCAGCGGCGGCTCCCGCATCGGCTTGCCCTGACTGTCGCGGGCCAGCACCGAGGCCAGGTCAAACCGGAAACCGTCAACATGCATCTCCGTCACCCAGTAATGCAGGGCATCAATGATCATCCGCCGCAGGACACTGTGGTTGGCATTGCAGGTATTGCCGCAGCCGCTGTAGTTTCTATAGCGCCCCGTTTCCCTGTCCAGCAGGTAGTAAGCCCCGTTTTGCAGCCCTTTGAAACAGAAAGTCGGCCCTTGCTCATCCCCTTCGGCGGTATGGTTGAAGACCACATCGAGGATCACCTCGATATCCGCCTTGTGCAGCTCTCGGACCAGAGTCTTAAATTCATCGATGGCACTCAGAGAGGCTTTCTCGACACTGTAGTCGGCATGTACAGCAAAGAAGTTGATCGGGCTGTAGCCCCAATAGTTCCCCCGCCCTTCCGGCGCGTCATCGACATCGAACTGCTGGACAGGCATCAGCTCGATGGCTGTGACACCGAGCGATTTCAGGTAGGGAATTTTCTCGATGATCCCGGAGAATGTCCCCTTCTTGGCCGACACCACCCCGGAAGAGGGGTGACGGGTAAAACCGGCGACATGCATTTCATAGATGATGGTATCGGTCAGCGAATGGCGCGGGGCGGCATCTCCCTGCCAATCGAAGCCGCTGTGGTCGACCACGATACTCTTCATGCAGGCATCCATGTTGCTGCCTGGCTCGATTGCCCGCTGCCGGCGGTAGTTGCGGCCAATCCCGACCGCTTGGCAATAGGGATCAAGCAAGATCTTATCGCTATCAAAACGCAGCCCCCGTTCGGGAACCCAGGGGCCATCCACCTGAAAACCGTAATACTGACCGTGACCAATATTGCCGACAAAGATAAACCAATAATGGCCTCGCTTGTGCAGCACCGGACTGAGCTCAAAGGAACAAAATGGCCCCCCAGCGTCGGCGCTGGCAAACAAGTGCAACGTCACCCGTGTGGCATCTTTGGAGTAGAGGCTAAAGTTCACCCCTCCCTCGCGCACCGACGAACCGAGCGGGGATGCCTCGCCTTGCAAGGTATAGATCTGATTATCTGCCGCCAACGCGGTACTGAGTTCGATGTTATCATTGCCCCTATTCATGCCAGCATCCCCATGATTTTGTTGCATGTGCCTTTCTGCCAATGCATTGGCAATCCAATGCACCAGCCTGCATAACCAGAATAGTCGACTCAAACCAGGCCGGGAAAGGTCCGCTTCACAAAAAGTACAAAAAAAGCCGCCACAATGTGACGGCTTCGAGGTAGAGCTTAAGGCCCGTGGCCTAGTGCGAATTAGTGCTCGCGGGTTGCACGGAAGTCAATATCAGGGAAACGCTCTTTGGCCAGGTTCAGGTTAACCATGGTCGGTGCGATGTAAGACAGATTATCACCACCATCCAATGCCAGGTTAGACTGGTTCTTGCGCTTGAATTCTTCCAGCTTCTTGCTGTCATCACATTCAACCCAGCGGGCTGTTGCAACGTTAACACCTTCGTAGATCGCTTCCACGTTGTATTCCGCCTTCAGGCGGGCAACCACCACGTCAAACTGAAGCACACCTACCGCACCGACGATCAGGTCATTGTTCTGCAGCGGTCGGAATACCTGTACCGCGCCTTCTTCTGACAGCTGGACCAGACCTTTAAGCAGCTGCTTCTGCTTGAGAGGATCTTTGAGGCGAATACGACGGAACAGTTCCGGTGCAAAGTTAGGGATACCGGCAAATTTCAGGTTTTCGCCTTGAGTGAAGGTATCACCGATCTGAATCGTACCGTGGTTGTGCAAACCGATAATGTCACCCGCATAGGCTTTTTCCGCACGCGCACGGTCACCGGCCATGAAGGTTACCGCATCGGAGATACTCACGTTCTTACCGGTACGAACATGGTTCATCTTCATGCCCTGGCTGTAGGTACCTGAGACAATACGCATAAAGGCAATACGGTCACGGTGCTTAGGATCCATGTTGGCCTGGATCTTAAAGACGAAGCCAGAGAATTTCTCTTCCGTTGCTTCGACTTCACGCTCGTTGGCTTTACGCGGCATTGGCGCAGGCGCCCACTCCGTCAGACCATCTAGCATGTGATCGACACCGAAGTTACCCAGTGCGGTACCGAAGAAGACCGGCGTCAGCTCACCGCTTAGGAACAGTTCACGGTCGAACTCGTGAGAGGCACCGATCACCAGCTCCAGCTCTTCGCGCAGCTGTTCGGCAAGATCATCACCCACCGCAGCATCCAGCTCTGGGTTATCCAGGCCCTTGATGATGCGCTGCTCCTGGATGGTATGGCCCTGTCCGGTACTGTACAGAATCGTCTCGTCACGGTGGATGTGGTAAACCCCCTTGAACTCCTTACCACAGCCGATCGGCCATGATACCGGCGCACACGCCATGTTCAGCTCGGTTTCGACTTCGTCAAGCAACTCCATTGGATCACGGATATCGCGGTCCAATTTGTTCATGAAGGTCACGATTGGCGTATCACGCAGACGGGTTACTTCCATCAGCTTGCGGGTACGATCCTCGACACCTTTCGCCGCATCGATCACCATCAGGCACGAGTCAACTGCGGTCAGGGTACGGTAGGTATCTTCCGAGAAATCTTCGTGTCCCGGGGTATCTAGCAGGTTTACCAGACAATCATTGTAAGGGAACTGCATCACCGACGTGGTCACCGAGATACCACGTTCCTTTTCCATCTCCATCCAGTCTGACTTGGCATGCTGGTTGGAGCCGCGCCCCTTAACGGTACCCGCTTTTTGGATCGCGTTTCCGAACAGCAGGACTTTTTCGGTAATGGTTGTTTTACCCGCATCCGGGTGAGAAATGATCGCAAACGTGCGGCGTTTGCTCACTTCAGTTTGAAAAGACATAAGCGTTGATAATCCTGTTAGAGATTTCAATAATCGTACGACTGCGACTGCCGCGAGCCGGTGCGATAAAGATGGCGGAATTATACGCAAACTCCGACCAAAGAGACAGCGGTAACATGCCAGCAGGGCCTGCCGGCAACGACCGGCAAAATGCTACATCACCATATAGGTCATGATCAGGGCATCCTCGCGACCATTTTCTGCCGGGTAATACCCTTCACGGCGGTTGATTTCGTTAAAGCCGAGCGATTCATACAGCTGGTAAGCACGGGTATTGCTTGCCCTGACTTCCAGCCAGACTTCCTCGCCTTTCTGTTGCTCAACAAGGGTAATAAAGCCTTCCAGCAGGGCCTTACCGTAGCCTTTGCCCTGGCAGGCCGGGTCGACAGCGATGTTGAGTAAGGTTGCTTCGCCTGCCACCAGCTGGCCGAAGCAATAACCGACCAGCCGGCCATCTATCTGCAACCCACAGTTAAGCGCCAATTTATTGGGCTCTTTGCGGATCAAGGATTCTGCCCAAGGAAAGGCATGGGCCGCCTGCTCGATGCGCCAAACATCGTCGAGATGATGAGGCGCCAAAGTCACAATGTTATGCGTCATAAGAACAAATTTGTTGCCATAGCGCTTTTTTCGCGCCGGGGTTGGTATGCATCGATTTCAGTGAAGCTGACGTCAACAGTTGGCAGTCAGCCGGGTGGGCCGCTTCACAACCCGCTACCCAACACCATTTCAGCTGATGTTCGCGAACTTGCTCAACCGCTTCCGCCGGAAGACAAAGCGCTTGCTCCGGCTTGAGCTTCATGCTGCCCAGGATCCGGCCAAACAGCCAACGGTCGTGCTCGTCTAGCTCTTCATCGCAAACAAACAACAACTTACAGCTTTCCGGCAGATCGATCACCGGCTGCTCCTGTTCGGGGAAAATGCCCGGTTTACGGATCTGCCAATAGGTCAGCCCGATCGCCTTCATCAACTGTAAATCACGTTGTTTCATCTGCTCACCTTGGTGATGTTCACTTTGGCCGGGAATACTACCAGAATTTATACCAAACTGAGTAATATTCTGGCCTATCCACGCAAATGGGCAGGGGCAGCAACCAGGCAAGTCAAACACAAAAAAATACCACCTTGCGGTGGTATTTTCATGAAACTGGTCAGCACTGATAACCTACAGCGCGTCAAACTCTTCGCTGTAGCTGATCATCCCGCTCTTTTCACCGATCGCACCGGGAACGACTTCCAACACCATGAAAGCCTCTTCCGGTACCGGCCACGCGCATTGAATGCCTTGAGGGGCCGCAGGCGCAAAGCCCACTTTCGGGTAATAATCGGGGTGTCCCAGCACGACAATGACCGGGTAACCTAGCTCTGCCAAAGTCTGCTTGGCCTCTTCCAGCATGGCCAGACCGATGCCCTGGCGCTGGTACTCAGGCTTGATCGCCATAGGGGCCAGCCCTTGCCAGCTATAATCTTCGCCATCGAGCATGACCGGGCTAAAAAAGACATGGCCAATCAGCTCACCGTCGTCATTGCACGCCACCAGCGAAAGGGTGCGCTTGCCGTTTTCCCGTAACCGCATGACCAACTCTGCTTCGGCCTCCGTTTCAAAAACAGATTTCAGCAAAGTATCAATCGGCATAATATCGGCCGGGGCCTCAGTTCTAATGAGCATTCTTGACCTCTTCTTGCCCAGCCACCGACAGCATGCCTTTGTGGATGAAGTCTGCCGACTGGTGCAGTACAAACTTAACCGGTGCGGGAAGCGAGTCAAGATCGATACTATCCATCAAGTTTTTCACTTCCAGTCCCAGCTCGGTATCACCTTCGATGCGAAGGCGACGTTGGAAGAACAGTGTATCAGGATCTTCCTTGCGAGCGGCAATTAATACCAGGTCATTGCACTCACCGCTGAAGCTCACATCTTCCTGCTCAACGTGCTCAGCCACCACCAATTGCTCATCCTGGTAGCTGATGTACCAGCGCAGATCCAAATCACGCACTTCCACTTTCAGCCAACGATCTTCAAGAAATTCAAAGTCGCCATCTTCCAGTGCTTCCCTAAATACCATGCCCAACCCATCCAGCATTACCTTCTTCTGAAGGGGGAAAGGAGCAAGTTTGGCAGGAACACGCAATAAGGCAGGCCCATTCTGGACCAGCTGTTTTCTAAGTTGAGCAATCACTGAATTTTATTTCCTGTAGTCGGTCGCATATATTTAGTGATTGTATGGCAAGACAAGGCAGTAATTTTATGCCTTGAGTCAAAAAATACAGCTTTGTTCGGGTAAAGTTTGGTATTGTGCCAGTGACCTAGATATAGTGGTTGCAAACCCACCTGTCACCGCGCCGCGGGATGGCAGCAACAGACGGAACAATATCCCAATACCATGCCGACAGAGCAACTCAACCATTGGTTTCCCCTTCTGACTGATCACAGCCCATTCCTGTTTGCGGTACTGGATCAGCAACATAACTATTTAATGGTTAATAACCGATACTGCGAACTCAGCGGCCTGAGCCGTGACGAGCTTATCGGTCTGAGTGATGTCGACACCTTGGGCAAAACCTTTTACCACTCGATGCGTCCCTTCTATCAGCGGGCCTTCAATGGTGAAACCCTGGAGAGCGAAGTCATCCTCGATGACAACCATCATGACACCAGCATGCACTTCAGCCTCTCCCCGCTGCGCAACGAAAGCGATAATATCACCCATATTGTCCTGCACTGCGTTGATACCTCCGAGCGCCAAATCCTGACCAATGCCATCCAAGAGCACGAAAAACACCTGCAAACCCTTAACAAACTGATGCATGACGGCAGCTGTATCGTTGAGAACGACACGGTGGTCTCGGCCAATGACAAAGCGGCCCTCTTGCTCGGCTTTGAACACCCCAATGATCTCAAGGGCAAGGCCTTTAGCAAACTGATAGTCGATACCCAGCAGCAACCGGTTACCTCGGCCCAATTGGCTTCCCTGCAGCAAGGTGAAGGCTGGTTGTGCCAGACCAGCCGCCACTGTCCGCAGCCACAAACCTTGCAGCTCTCGACATCGCCTATCGAGATGCTCGGGGCCGCCGCCCAATTGGTGATCCTCAAATCCTATACTCCAGCGCGATCCAAGCAGAGCCGGGTAGAGTCATCAATCCATATCGATCCGCTTACCGGGCTGCTCAACCGCCACGGGGTCAGTCGCCAGCTAGAGCAGTTGATCAACCAGCAGATCCCGCTGGTAATGCTCTACCTCGATATCGATAATTTCAAAAACATCAATGACTCCCTCGGGCACCATATTGGTGATCAGGTACTGCAGGAAATTTCTCAGCGGCTCAAGCGCCTGTTGCCCGACAGTGCGATCATCGGCCACCTCAGCGGTGATGAGTTCACGATTTTGCTCCCCGACCCGGAGCATGACCAGCAGAGCAGCTTAATTGCCGACCAAGTCATTGCCCTAATCAACCAGCCTTTCGACTTGCACCACTTCAGCAAACACCTGGCCTGCTCTATCGGCATGGTCCAATATCCCGGTGACGGCAATGATGCCCGAATCCTGCTGCAAAATGCCGACACGGCGATGTACGAGGCCAAGAACCGCGGCCGCAACCGAGCCGTTAAGTTCAGCGAGGAAATGAACAAAGAAGCCCGGATGCAGCTATGGCTTGAAATCGAGCTCCAGAAAGCATTGCAGAACAATGGCCTCGAAGTCTGGTACCAACCCAAAGTGCATGCCCGTGATTTCTCGATCAATGGCGCAGAAGCGCTAGTGCGCTGGAACCACCCTGTCGAGGGTTATATCAGTCCGGCTCAGTTTATTCCTGTCGCCGAACGCTCAGGCCTCATCGAGCAACTCGGCCAGGTGGTGATGCGCGAGGTCTTCACCACCGTCCGCTACTGGAAAACCCAAGGTCTGCTGCCTGGCAAGGTGGCGATCAACCTGTCACCGCAGCAATTCGGCAACCCGAACCTGATCCAGTTTGTCGACAAGCTGCGCAAGGCTACCGGGGTCAACCCCAACGACATTACCTTCGAGCTCACCGAAAGTGCAGTCATGAGCGATGGCGAACATACCATCCAGATGCTCAACGCGATCAAGAAGCTCGGCTTCTCGCTGTCTATCGATGACTTCGGTACCGGCTACTCATCGCTGTCCTACCTGGCTCGCTTCCCGCTGGACGAGCTGAAGATCGACCGCGCCTTCATCAAGGACATCGAAGAGATCCCCAAACAGCTGACGCTGATCGAGAACATCATCAACCTCGGCAAGTCGCTCAACATGAGCGTGGTTGCCGAAGGGGTCGAGACCCGCCAGCAGGCGACCCTGCTGTCGAACCTGGACTGCCATGCCATACAGGGGTTCCACTTCTACAAGCCGCTGCCGAAAAACGAGCTAGAGGCCACCCTGCACAAGCACAACCACCATTGACCCTCAGGCCATCATTACTGGTTAACTATCGGTGCAAAAGTGGAAAATAAGTTGTCCTAAATCAACAAAACCTGCCTGATATCAAAACACGCTGGTTGCCTGCCCCCTACTATTTGCTTCTATTACTTTATTTTCACACTGGTAGATAAAAATAATATGGAGCTACTCTGCCCCGCTGGTAACTTGCCGGCGCTGAAAACTGCCATTGATAACGGCGCCGACGCGGTTTATATCGGTTTCAAAGACGATACCAACGCGCGCCACTTTGCAGGTTTAAATTTTACAGGACGTAAACTCGAAAAAGCCGTGCAGTACGTGCGTGACCACGACCGTAAACTGCATGTTGCCCTCAACACCTTCGCCCACCCCGATGGCTTCGAGCGCTGGCGCAACGCCGTCGACAACGCCGCAGCCATGGGTGTCGATGCGCTGATTGTGGCTGACATCGCCGTGTTGGAATATGCGGCCACCAAGTATCCGGATCTCGAGCTGCACCTGTCGGTACAGGCATCGGCCACCAATACGGCCGCCATTGATTTCTACCGCCAGAATTTCAATGTCAAACGGGTCGTCTTGCCGCGGGTACTGTCCATCCACCAGGTGAAACAGTTGGCACGCAATACCGATGTCGAACTGGAAGTGTTCGCCTTCGGCAGTCTGTGTATCATGTCGGAAGGACGCTGCTATCTGTCCTCCTACATGACGGGGGAGTCACCCAATACCGTCGGAGCCTGCTCGCCGGCAAAATACGTTCGCTGGCAGGAAACCCCGACCGGGCTCGAGTCTCGCCTCAACGAAGTGCTGATCGACCGCTACGCCCATGGTGAAAATGCCGGTTACCCGACCTTGTGCAAGGGCCGCTTTGACGTCAATCTTGACGGGGAAAACCGCCGCTACCACGCCCTGGAAGAGCCGACCAGCCTCAATACACTGGAGATTTTGCCTGAGCTGTTCAAGGCCAATATTGCCTCGGTGAAAATCGAAGGCCGCCAGCGCAGCCCGGCCTATGTCGAGCAGGTAACCCGCACCTGGCGTGCCGCGATCGATCGCTATCTCGCCTCTCCGGAAAACTACCATGTTGAGCCGGCTTGGAATGCCTGCCTGGGCAACGTGTCAGAAGGCAAGCAGACCACCCTCGGTGCCTACCACCGCAAATGGCAATAAGGAGCCAGCAATGAAATATTCCCTTGGCCCCCTGCTGTATTTCTGGCCAAAAATGGATGTCGAGGCGTTCTACCAGCAAGCCAAAGACGCCAACACCGATATTATCTACCTTGGCGAAACCGTCTGCTCAAAGCGCCGCGAGATGAAACCGGCTCACTGGTTCGATATTGCCAAAGAGCTGTCGGCCAGTGGCAAGCAGGTGGTCCTGTCGACCATGGCACTGCTCGAGGCGCCGAGCGAAGTCAATGTGATGAAAAAGTACATTGATAACGGTGACTTTGCGATTGAAGCCAACGATGTCTCGGCCATCCAGCTGGCGCACCAAAACAAGGTGCCATTTGTAGTCGGCCCGGCGGTGAACTGCTACAACGCCCAGACCCTTAACCTGTTTTTGAAAAAAGGGATGATCCGCTGGTGTATGCCGGTTGAACTCTCGCGCCAGTGGCTGCAGAACGTCGCCAACGAGTGCGAGCAGATGGGGATCCGCGACCAGTTCGAAACCGAAGTCTTCAGCTACGGCTACCTGCCGCTGGCCTACTCGGCGCGCTGCTTTACCGCCCGCGCCGAAGACCGCGCCAAGGACGACTGCGAAACCTGCTGTATCAAATACCCAACCGGGATCACCGTCAACAGCCAGGAAGAGCAGAAAGTCTTCACCCTCAACGGGATCCAGACTCAGTCCGGTTACTGCTACAACCTGATCAACGATCAGCCAGGTATGGCCGGCTTGGTGGATGTCGTCCGCTTGAGCCCGCTGGGTATCGATACCCTTTCCCTGGTCGATACCTTCCGTGCCAACCAGCATGGCGGCCACCAGCACAAGCTCGAGGGCGGCCATCACTGCAACGGCTACTGGCACAATCTGGCCGGCCTGAACATCGAGTAGGGCCAGCCTTTTTGGCCCCGCCAAAATCAAAAAAGCCGCGGTCGTCCGCGGCTTTTTTATCGGTGTCAGTAAGCAGTAGAAGACTACACCGCCTCTTCCTCAGGCACTGATACCGGCTGGCTGAGGTTGACTTCCGTCATCAGGCGGTTGAGCTCCAGCAAGGCGAAGCGGTGCTCAACAAATTCGTACACATTACCGGACAAGGTCAGCTTGTAGAGCATCAATGCCGATGAGAAATCTTTGTTGTAATGGTAGCGCTTGCCCAGGTAGAAGTAGGCTTCCGTCAGGCGCTCGGCCAGTACATCGTTATCCTCACTCTCTAAGGCGATCTGGTGCAGGAATTCTGACTCACTAACATCATCGAGATAAAGGCGGACGATCTGCCACCCCCAGTCATTGTTATCAGTAGCCGCATTATAGCGATTGCGCAGTTTCTCCGCTGCGGTTGCAGGATCTTGTTCAAGCTCAGTCAGGTACAGCCAAATCACCCGGTAAGGATCGTTGATGTTCTGCTGGTAATGGGCATTAAGATCCTCAAACGCCAATTCATAGCGACCGCCATAGTAGAGGGCAATACCGCGGTTACGCTGGGCAAAAGGGTGACGGACATTGAGCTCCAGGGTTGAGTCAAAGGCTTCATAAGCGGCGTCAAAGTGGGCGCCCTGGGTAAAGTAGACCCCGAGGATATTGAACACATCTGGCTGATCCGGCTTCAAAGACAGGGATTGGTTGAAGTCCAGTCGAGCCAAATCACGCAGCCCCAAGCTGTCATGCAACAAGCCACGCTCGTAATACACCTGGGCCAAGGTTTCGTTGTTCAGATCATCTCGTTGCAATAGCTGATCAATGCGTGCCAACTGAATTTGCTGTTGGATCGTTGGCTGGAACGGGATCGCCATCGGAGGCTGGTTCCACTGCGATGTAGGTGATGAACAGCCTGACAAGACCAAGACGATCGCCAAGCATGCGAGTTTTATCCTATTTGCAATCAATGCAGTTCTCCCTGAGTGAGACACGTCTACCTCTAGCATATACCATCGTAGCCCATTAGAGACGCAACCGCGTTCTCCTGACCGATTATTGCGAGGGATTTTCCGGTGAGCTCTAAATATAATAAAAAAAGGGGCTGAATAGCCCCTTTATATCATGCTTTTAGCAAAAAGCCTTATGCTTCTGGCTTCTCTTCAGCAGCCGGTGCTGGGTTCAGCTCAGCTTGTGCTTCTTTCATGCTCAGGCGGATACGGCCCTGACGGTCGATTTCCAGTACCTTAACCTGAACTTCCTGGCCCATCTCAAGGTGATCAGCCACTTTCTCGATACGCTCTTGAGAGATCTGAGAAATATGAACCAGACCTTCTTTCGCACCGATAACCGATACGAAGGCACCGAAGTCAACGATACGCATAACTTTACCGGTGTAGATACGGCCAACTTCAACATCAGCGGTGATCTCTTCGATACGGCGGATAGCTTCTTTCGCAGCTGTACCTTCGGTTGCCGCGATCTTCACTGTACCGTCGTCTTCGATTTCGATAGTTGTGCCAGTTTCTTCCGTTAGTGCACGGATAACTGCGCCACCCTTACCGATAACATCTTTGATCTTCTCAGGGTTGATCTTCAACGTGTGGATACGAGGAGCGAACTCAGAAATCTCTTCGCGAGGCGCGTTGATAGCCTGATCCATTACGCTAAGGATGTGCGTACGTGCTCCTTTCGCTTGGTTCAGAGCAATCTGCATGATTTCTTTAGTGATACCTTCGATCTTGATATCCATCTGCAGTGCAGTGATACCGTCTTCAGTACCCGCTACTTTGAAGTCCATGTCACCAAGGTGGTCTTCGTCACCCAGGATGTCAGAAAGAACAACAAAGTCATCGCCTTCTTTCACAAGACCCATTGCGATACCCGCAACAGATGCTTTGATTGGCACACCTGCGTCCATCAGCGCAAGAGACGTACCACATACAGAAGCCATTGAAGAAGAACCGTTAGATTCAGTGATTTCCGATACCACACGTACTGTGTATGGGAACTCGTCAACAGAAGGCATTACGGCAGCGATACCACGCTTAGCCAGTTTACCGTGGCCGATTTCACGACGCTTAGGCGAACCTACAAAGCCAGTCTCACCCACACAGTATGGAGGGAAGTTGTAGTGCAACAGGAAGTGATCTTTACGCTCGCCAGTTAGCTCGTCGATGATCTGTGCATCGCGCTGCGTACCCAGAGTCGCAGTGACTAGAGCCTGAGTTTCACCACGGGTGAACAGAGAAGAACCGTGGGTACGTGGAAGTACGCCAGTACGTACGTCAAGCGCACGAACCATGTCTTTCTCACGGCCGTCGATACGTGGGTTGCCAGCGATGATGCGGCTACGTACAACGTTCTTCTCTAGAGAGCCTAGCATGCCGCGGATTTCGCGCTCGTCTAATGTCTCGTCTTGAGCTAGAAGCGCTTCAACCGCTTCGTTCTTGATAACGCCTACTTGCTCGTAGCGCGCCATTTTTTCAGTGATCTGGTAAGCGTCAGTCAGACGAGTTTCAGCCAGTTCAGCAACACGTGCTTTCAGCTCAGTGTTTACAGCCGGTGCTTCCCATTCCCATGCAGGAGTGGCAACTTCAGCGGCAAACTCGTTGATCGCGTTAATAACAACCTGCTGCTGGTCGTGACCGTAAACAACAGCTTGCAGCATCTGCTCTTCAGATAGGCGGTCAGCTTCTGACTCAACCATTAGTACTGCGCTTTCAGTACCAGCAACTACTAGGTCTAGCTTGCTTTCTTCAAGCTCAGTGTTGCTAGGGTTCAGTACAAGCTGGTCGTTGATGTAACCAACACGTGCTGCACCGATTGGACCGTTGAACGGGATACCAGAAATTGCTAGAGCAGCAGAAGTACCGATCATAGTAACGATGTCAGGCTGTACGTCTGGGTTCACAGAAACCACAGTCGCAATAACCTGTACTTCGTTTTTGAATGCATCTGGGAATAGCGGACGGATTGGACGGTCAATCAGACGAGCTGTTAGTGTTTCGCCCTCAGATGGACGACCTTCACGCTTGAAGAAACCACCAGGGATTTTACCTGCAGCGTAAGTACGCTCTTGGTAGTTTACCGTTAGCGGGAAGAAATCTTGGCCTTCAACAGCTTCTTTCTTACCAACCACAGAAACGAATACAGACGTATCGTCCATGCTAACCATAACAGCAGCGGTCGCCTGACGCGCCATAACACCAGTTTCGATGGTAACCGTGTGGTTACCGTACTGGAAAGTCTTTACGATAGGATTCACGTGAATTTCCTTAAATTATTCCGCTTTCTATTTGCGCCGTTAAGTATATCTGACACAAGGAAAAGCGTCATGTGATGAAAGGCAATTTACAGCAATTTCACGTATCGCGACTAATGATAATTCTCAATAATCGAAGAACTGTCATTAGCCGCGACCTCAAGGTCGACGAAAACGACTCGTGAATTGTGATGAATTACCGGAAAAAAGAAAGGAGCCATAAGGCTCCTTTCTCAAAAGCAATCTTAGCGACGTAGGCCTAGACGCTTGATTAGGTCTTGGTAGCGATCTAGGTTCTTACCTTTTAGGTAGTCTAGAAGCTTACGACGACGAGAAACCATGCGAAGAAGACCGCGACGGCTGTGGTGGTCGTGCTTGTGGTTAGCAAAGTGACCCTGAAGGTGGTTGATTTGTGCTGTTAGCAGTGCAACCTGTACTTCTGGTGAACCAGTGTCGTTTTCGCCTTGCGCGTATTCAGCAACGATTGCTGCTTTAGTTTCTGCATTCAGAGACATAACTCATTCCTAATACAAAGATGTTTCTAATTTGTGCCAGCCAATCTCTGATTCAGCCGACACCCGAGCCGCGGATTATACGTGGAGCGCAAAATAACTACAAGAGAATTTATTGGGAAGAGCGGTGCTGTGGTGCTGTGGTGCTGTGGTGCTGTGGTGCTGTGGTGCTGTGGTGCTGTGGTGCTGTGGTGCTGTGGTGCTGTGGTGCTGTGGTGCTGTGCAAGTTTTCTTAAGGGGCTATTTTAGTCAAGCATTCTAAATTCACTTTTACACGTCAAACTCCCTATCTATTTGAATATCCTAGACGCAAATCCATAGGACCATAGAACCTTTTCTTAAAAACAAAAATCCCCAGCACTTGGCCGGGGATTTTAAAGCGGAATCCGTTACTGAGCGGTTTGCTCATTAACCACCACACGCTTTGGCGCCAGCATGCCTTCGTGGTCAATCACGCCAACACCGATAAACTCACGCTCTTCGCCGACGGTAATACGTACCTGGGTCCCTTCTGCTGGCACGCGGCCAGCATTGACCGGATTGCCGTTTCGAACGTAAATCGCGATCTGCGGGATAATATTCACCTCAGGCAAATCCTGAACCGCGGTGTCCATTGGCAGCAGCAACGGATCAAGTAGCTCAGACGGCGAAATATCCTGACCCTTGGCTTGCTCCAGCAGCGCTTCTAGCTGCTCAACCGTCACCATGCGCTCAACCGGGTAGTTGGATACCCCGGTACGACGCAGGTAAGTCACGTGGGCACCGCAACCTAGCATCTCGCCCAAGTCATCAACGATAGTCCGGATGTAAGTGCCTTTTGACACATGCAGTTCCATTTCCACTTCGTTGTTGCTAAAGCGCAGCAGCTCTACCGAGTACACCGTGATCTTGCGCGATTCGCGCGGTACTTCAATCCCCTCGCGGGCATATTCATACAGCTTGCGGCCCTGGTATTTCAGTGCCGAGTACATCGACGGAATCTGGTCGGTGGTACCACGGAACTTGGCAATACAGCGCTCCAGCTGACCTCGGTCGACTTTAACTTCGCGGGTCTCTACCACTTCACCGTCGGAGTCCGAGGTATCGGTACGCTCGCCCAGCTTGGCAATCACTCGATAACGCTTGTCCGAGTCCAGCAGGAACTGGGAAAACTTGGTCGCTTCGCCAAAGCAAATCGGCAGCATGCCCGTCGCTAAAGGATCCAGGGCACCGGTATGGCCGGCTTTCTGGGCAAAGAAGATACGCTTCACTTTTTGCAGCGTATCATTCGAGCTGATCCCGGTCGGCTTATCCACCAGGATAACACCATCAATCGGGCGGCCCTTACGACGACGTGCCATGGATTACTCCTCGTCTTCTGCCTGTGGCTCATCGCCACGGCGCTCTTCATCTTCACGGACAGCTTTAGACACTAAGGTCGAGATACGCATACCTTCGGTCAGCGACTTGTCAAAGATGAAGTTTAGCTCAGGCGTAACACGCAGGCGGATCTGCTTGCCAAGCAGTGAGCGAATATAAGGAGCCATCTCGCGCAGTGCTTCCAGGCAACCTTCCGGCGTCTGCTCACCCACAGTCAGGAAGGTCACGTAAACTTTCGCGTAACCCATATCACGGGAAACATCGACACTTGAAATAGTGGTCATGCCAATACGCGAGTCTTTGATCTCACGCTGCAAGATCACGGCCAGCTCTTTCTGAAGCTGCTGCGCAACACGCTGGGTGCGGCTAAATTCTTTAGACATTCATTGCCTCTCTTAGAGAAAGCTCTCTTGAAACAATGGGGAGCCGAAGCTCCCCATGGATTATATATATATCTTAGAGCAGGTTAGACCTTGAAGATTAGTCAAGGGTACGCTGAACTTCGATGATTTCGTAAACTTCGATCTGGTCGCCGACACGAACATCGTTGTAGTTCTTAACGCCGATACCACACTCGTAGCCGTTCTTAACTTCTTGTACGTCGTCTTTGAAACGGCGTAGTGACTCAAGCTCACCTTCGTAGATTACAACGTTATCGCGAAGTACGCGGATTGGGTTGTTACGCTTGATGGTACCTTCAGTAACCATACAACCTGCGATAGCACCGATCTTAGGCGACTTGAACACGTCACGTACTTCAGCCAGACCAATGATTTCCTGCTTGAACTCAGGAGACAGCATACCGCCCATCGCTGCTTTCACTTCGTCAATCAGCTGGTAGATGATTGAGTAGTAACGCAGGTCAAGGTTCTCGGTCTCGATAGTACGACGTGCAGATGCATCAGCACGAACGTTGAAACCAAGAATGATAGCGTTAGATGCTGCAGCAAGAACCGCATCAGTTTCGGTGATACCACCAACACCAGAACCAACGATGTTAACTTTAACTTCGTCAGTCGATAGCTTACGCAGTGAGTCAGCAATCGCTTCTACAGAACCCTGTACGTCAGCTTTCAGTACTACGTTCAGCTCAGCAACTTCACCGGCAGTCATGTTAGAGAACATGTTTTCCAGTTTCGCTTTCTGCTGGCGAGCCAGTTTAACATCACGGAATTTACCCTGACGGTAAAGGGCTACTTCACGGGCTTTACGCTCGTCACGAACAACTGTCGCTTCGTCACCTGAAGAAGGCACACCAGAAAGACCTAGGATCTCGACAGGGATAGAAGGACCGGCAGACTCGATTTCTTTACCAAGCTCGTCGCGCATTGCACGAACACGGCCGTGCTCGAGACCACAAAGAACGATATCGCCCTTGCGTAGCGTACCTTCTTGAACAAGAACAGTAGCAACTGGACCGCGGCCCTTGTCTAGGCGAGATTCTACAACCACACCTTTCGCCATGCCTTCCGCAACTGCCGTCAGCTCAAGAACTTCTGCCTGAAGCAGGATAGACTCAAGAAGACCATCGATGTTGGTACCCTGTTTCGCAGAGATGTGAACGAAGATGTTCTCACCGCCCCACTCTTCAGGGATAACGTCGTACTGAGCTAGCTCATTCTTAACGTTGTCTGGGTTGGCATCTTCTTTGTCGATCTTGTTCACAGCAACAATCAGCGGTACACCTGCCGCTTTCGCGTGTTGGATTGCCTCAACGGTCTGTGGCATTACGCCATCGTCCGCAGCAACAACAAGTACAACGATATCTGTCGCCTGAGCACCACGGGCACGCATTGCGGTGAACGCGGCGTGTCCAGGAGTATCAAGGAAGGTGATCATACCGTTGTCAGTTTCAACATGGTATGCACCGATGTGCTGAGTAATACCACCCGCTTCGCCCGAAGCAACGTGTGCTTTACGGATGTAGTCAAGGGTAGAGGTCTTACCGTGGTCAACGTGACCCATGATGGTAACAACCGGCGCACGTGGAACAACCGCTAGGTTTTCATCACGGTCAGACAGTACCGCTTCTTCCAGCTCGTTCTCTTTACGCAGGATAACTTTGTGACCCATTTCTTCTGCAACGAGTGCCGCAGTTTCCTGGTCGATAACCTGGTTGATGGTTGCCATTGCACCCATCTTCATCATCACCTTGATAACTTCAACGCCTTTCACAGACATCTTGTTAGCAAGTTCAGACACAACGATAGTCTCGCCAATCACTACATCTTGCTTGGCAACGGTTGCTGTCTTATCGAAGCCGTGCTGCATTGAAGATGGCTTAGCCATCTGCGGCTTACCGCGACCACGCTGGTTACGGCCACCGCGTGCATTGCGATCGTCTTGCTTAGCACCCGCTTTCTTCTTCTTGCGACGGCGACCGCCTTCTTCTTTACGGTCTTGTTCGTCTTCAGCTGCGCGAGCGTAGCTAGACGTCGTAGTATGGTAGTCTGCTTTATCCATATTACCTTTTTCCTGGTCAGTTTTTGACCAGTTCTTTTCATTCATTTCTGCCATTTTGCGTGCCTCTTCTAGCTGACGCTGACTCTCTTCTTCGGCTTTACGCTTGGCTTCCTCTTCCCGGCGACGTTGTAGCGCCTCGGCTTCTTTCTTAGCCTGGTCGTCAGCGGCGGCGCGTTTAGCTTTTTCTTCAACCAAACGCTTGTCCTCTGCTTCACGCTTCAGCTTGTCCTCTGCCTCACGCTTCGCATTCTGTTCTGCATTTTGCTTAGCTTGTTCTTCAGCTAAACGCTTTTCTTCAGCAGCACGCTTAGCAGCTTCTTCCGCCTCGCGTTTTGCCAGCTCTTCTGCTTCACGCTTGGCAGCTTCTTCGGCTGCTCGCTGAGCGGCTTCTTCCGCTTCACGCTGGGCTGCTTCTTCAGCCTGGCGTTTTGCTTCTTCCGCGGCACGCTGTTCTTCTTCAAGCGCAGAACGCTTTACGTAG
Source organism: Photobacterium gaetbulicola (assembly GCF_003025515.1). Classification (NCBI taxonomy): domain Bacteria; kingdom Pseudomonadati; phylum Pseudomonadota; class Gammaproteobacteria; order Vibrionales; family Vibrionaceae; genus Photobacterium; species Photobacterium gaetbulicola. The sequence continues at coordinate 82,534 of NZ_PYME01000009.1, forward strand.
GTGCGCTTTTTGCGCACTTCTACCTGAACACTTTTATTTTTGCCACCAGAGCCCGAAACACTCAGCGTGCTTCGGGTCTTGCGTTGCAAAGTAAGGCGTGTAGGAGCCTCGCCAGATGTACTATCACCACCGTGTTCTTTCTTCAGGTGGGCCAATAGACTCTGTTTTTCTTGTTGGCTTACGCTATCTTCAGCTTTCTTGCTGATACCAGCATCGGCAAACTGTTGAAGCAAACGGTCAATCTGCGTGCCGATTTCCTCGGCAAGTGCTTTAACTGTAACCTCTGACATGCTGCTCCTCCCTTGCGATTAAATTTTATGCTTCGTCACTGAACCAGCAAATGTTACGAGCAGCCATGATCAGCTCGCCCGCTCTTGCTTCATCAATGCCTTCGATATCAGTTAGATCGTCGGTACCCTGATCAGCAAGATCTTCTAGCGTTGCAACGCCTTTCGCGGCCAGTTTGAACGCAAGCTCACGCTCCAAGCCTTCCAGACCCAGTAGGTCTTCTGCAGGCTCAACACCTTCAAAAGATTCTTCCTGAGCAAGGGCAAGCGTGGTTAGTGCTTCTTTCGCACGGTTACGCAGCTCTTCAACCGTGTCTTCATCCAGACCTTCAACAGCCATCAGCTCGGCTACTGGTACGTAGGCGATTTCTTCTAGTGTTGTGAAGCCTTCTTCAACCAATACAGTGGCGAAGTCTTCGTCGATATCAAGGTGCTTAGTGAACACTTCGATAGACTCTTGGGCTTCTTCCTGGTGCTTCTTCTGAAGATCTTCAACCGTCATTACGTTCAGTTCCCAGCCAGTAAGCTGAGACGCTAGGCGAACGTTCTGACCACTACGGCCGATTGCCTGAGCAAGGTTGTCCTTCTCAACAGCAATGTCCATCGTGTGGTTGTCTTCATCAACGATGATAGAGCTAACTTCTGCCGGAGCCATCGCATTGATCACGTACTGGGCTGGGTTCTCATCCCACAGTACGATATCGATACGCTCGCCACCTAGTTCGCCAGATACGGCTTGTACACGTGCACCACGCATACCGACACATGCACCCACAGGGTCAATGCGTTTGTCGTTAGTCTTAACGGCGATCTTGGCACGAGAGCCTGGATCACGGGCTGCCCCCATCAGTTCAATCATCTCTTCGCCGATTTCCGGCACTTCGATGCGGAATAGCTCTGACAGCATTTCAGGCTTAGAGCGAGTCATGAACAATTGGAAACCACGTGCTTCTGGCGCGACTTTGTACAGAAGGCCACGAACACGGTCACCCGGGCGGAAGTTTTCACGTGGCAACTGGTCGTCACGCTGGATAACAGCTTCTGCATTGTTACCAAGGTCAATGATAACAGCATCGCGGTTAACTTTCTTTACTACACCGGTGATTAGCTCGCCTTCGTTGTCAATAAATTGCTCAACGATTTGTGCACGCTCAGCTTCACGGACTTTCTGAACGATAACCTGCTTGGCCGTTTGAGTCGTGATACGGTCAAACGTTACCGACTCGATCTGCTCTTCGACGTAATCATCAAGGTTGATCGTTTCGTCGTCGTACTGCGCTGCTTCCAGAGTGATCTCTAGAGTCGGCTGAGTCACTTCCTCAACCGCTTTCCAGCGGCGGAAAGTTTCGAACTCACCGGTCTTGCGATCGATCGCTACACGTACGTCGATTTCCGCTTCGTATTTTTTCTTCGTTGCTGTTGCCAGTGCGATCTCAAGTGCTTCAAAGATGCGCTCACGAGGTACAGCTTTTTCGTTGGATACCGCTTCAACGACAGCCAAGATTTCTTTGTTCATTTCTAATGCCCCAATTTAGCGGTTAGAATTTTGGAACCAGGTTGGCCTTGGAAATATTGCTCAGTGCAAATGTTTCTTCATTGCCATCAACATTTAATGTGACAAGCTCGCCGTCAACGGCAACGATATCACCTTTCCACTTACGACGGTTGCCCATCGCCATTTTCAACACCAGGCTGACCTCGTGGCCAATAAACTGTTGGTAATGTGCGGCTTTAAATAGCGGCCTTTCTAGACCAGGGGAAGAGACCTCCAGGTTATAGGCAACAGTGATTGGATCTTCAACGTCCATCACCGCGCTGATCTGGCGGCTAACTTCGGCACAATCTTCAACGGTGATCCCGTTTTCGTGATCGATAAATACACGCAGTGTTGAGTGTTCGCCTGCACGGATAAATTCCAGACCGACAAGTTCATAGCCTGTGGCCGTTACCGGCGCCTCAAGCAGTTCGGTCAATTGCATCTCTAAAGCTGTCAAGACAACCCCCCGGAAACAAAAAAAGGGCTATAAAGCCCAGTAGATACCTGAATGGTCATGTTTCAGATAATAAAAAACCCCGAATTACGGGGTTTAATATCACTGGACCCTGATACCACAGCATATCGCTGTGATAGAAAAAACAACCTTACTAAGAATAGCTGTTTTTTCGGAAAGTGGTTGCGGGGGCCGGATTTGAACCGACGACCTTCGGGTTATGAGCCCGACGAGCTACCAAGCTGCTCCACCCCGCGTCCGTAATCTGACGGCGATTATATCGCCCAGACATCACTCTTTCAAGTGACTAATAATGGTGCCGAGAAGGGGACTTGAACCCCTACACCTTGCGGCACTAGCACCTCATGCTAGCGTGTCTACCAATTTCACCATCTCGGCTAAATTCTTTATTTACTCAGGAATGTCACTGTTAACTGGTGCACTCTGAGTTGGCTCAACAACTTGCTCAGTCGCTGGAGCGCTTAGGTTTTCCCAACCACTGGTTTCGTGCGCCTTTTTGGTGCTCATGTTGCCAAGCACTAGGCTGATGACGAAAAAGATGGTCGCGAAAATCGCAGTCATTCGGGTCAAAAAGTTTCCAGAGCCGCTCGCGCCAAACAGGGTACCTGATGCGCCAGCCCCAAATGAAGCTCCCATATCTGCGCCTTTACCTTGTTGAACCAAAACCAGGCCAATAACACCAAGCGCAGCCAACAGATAAATCACAAGTAGAATTTCGTACATGGGTTCCACCTATGGTTAAATTGTTGTGCCGGCTTTGCTTTAGCAGTGCCAGCGCACCCCTTCCACTAGGAGCGGGATGAATACTAGCGAAAGCTATCTTCACTGACAAGTAAAATTTCTTCGAAAACTCTGTTTCTTGAATCACTTGTCGAAGTTTTAGGCAAAACCGACACCAGTTAGTCGAATTTAGCGCACACTTAGCAGCTTTGTTTCACTGCCTCGGCAATGTGCAGGGCCGATTTCTTGACCAGTTCTGCATCTTCACCTTCAACCATTACGCGGATCAGCGGCTCAGTGCCGGATTTACGCAACAATACGCGCCCCTTATCACCTAGTTTAGCCTCAACGGCAGCCGCTGCTGACAAAACAGCCTCTGATTCCAGAGGGTTGGAATCACCAGCAAAACGAACATTCTCCAGTACTTGCGGGTACATCGTCATGCCATCTGCCAGCTCCTTGAGTGACATCTTGCTACCCACGATCGAGGCCATGACCTGCAGGCCGGCCACAATGCCGTCACCGGTGGTGACTTTATCAAGCAGGATAACGTGGCCTGAATTCTCGGCACCGATAAGCCAATCGTGCTTCTTCAGCTCTTCCATCACATAGCGGTCACCGACCTTGGCACGGACAAACGGGATCCCCAGGTTCTTCAGGGCATTTTCCATTCCCAGGTTGGTCATCAGGGTACCGACCACACCGCCTTTTAGCTCGCCGCGACGCAGCGCATCACGAGCAATAATATAGGCAATTTGGTCGCCATCGACCTTGTTGCCCTCTTCGTCGACCATGATCACCCGATCGCCGTCACCGTCCAGCGCAATACCGAAATGGGCTTTCTCTTCCAGTACCTTCGCCTGCAGCGCCGCCACATCGGTCGCACCGACCTTGTCGTTGATATTGGTGCCGTTCGGCTCGCAGCCAATGGTGATCACCTCAGCACCCAGCTCTTTAAATACGCTAGGCGCAATGTGGTAGGTCGCACCATGGGCACAGTCGACAACGATTCTATAACCTGCCAAGTCATACTGGCTCGGAAATGTACCCTTACAAAACTCAATGTAACGACCGGCGGCATCATTGATACGGTAGGCCTTGCCCAGCATGGCCGACTCGACACATGTCAAAGGCTTGTCCAGTTCAGCTTCAATCGCCAGCTCAACCTCATCCGGTAGCTTGGTCCCTTCCGACGAGAAGAACTTAATGCCATTGTCATAATACGGGTTGTGCGATGCCGAAATCACGATACCGGCTTCAGCGCGGAAAGTACGGGTAAGGTACGCTACTGCCGGTGTTGGCATCGGGCCGGTGAATGCGGCCTGCAAGCCAGCAGCGGCCAAACCTGCTTCCAACGCCGACTCCAGCATGTAGCCAGAAATACGGGTATCTTTACCAATGATCACTTTCTTGGTGCCCTGTTGCGACAATACTCGCCCCGCAGCCCAGCCCAGTTTCAATACAAAATCCGGGGTGATTGGGCCTTTACCTACCAAACCACGAATGCCGTCGGTACCAAAGTACTTACGTTCTGCCATTTTCTGCTCCTAGCAATCAATCTAAATTCAACCTTACCTGACGTTATTTATCCCGGTACTGGGACAAGGTCATTTCGCACACTTTCAGCACATCAACCGTCTCTTTCGCATCGTGGACCCGGATGATCTGAGCTCCTTTCATGGCAGCGATAGCGGCGCAGGCAAGGCTACCAGCCAGGCAATCGGCCGGTTGTTTATCTAATAATTTGAATACCATCGACTTTCTCGACATCCCAACCAACAAGGGAAGGCCAAAGCGGTGGAACTCATCAAGGTGAGCCAGCAATTGGTAGTTGTGCTCGAGGGTTTTGCCGAACCCATAGCCGGGATCGAGCAGCAGCTGCTCCCGGGCGATCCCCACCTGCTCGCAGGCATGAATTCTTTCAGCCAAGAAGTCGCCGACATCAGCAATGACATCTTGATATGTCGGCTGGTGCTGCATTGTACGTGGTTGCCCTTGCATATGCATTATACAAATCGGCACCCCGGCATCCGCCGCCACCTGCAGAGCCCCCGGCTCCTGCAAAGCTCGGACATCGTTGATCAAATCCGCCCCAGCCGCAACGGCCTCACGCATTACCGCGGCCTTGCTAGTATCAATCGATATCCAACAATCAAAGCGCTGGCGCAAGGCTTCAATCACCGGCACCACCCGATCAAGCTCCTGCTCGAGAGATACCTCAGCCGCCCCGGGACGGGTAGATTCACCACCGATATCCAAAATAGACGTGCCCGCTGACAACATCTCCTCGGCATGACGCAAGGCGGCATCCAGCTGGTTAAAGCGACCACCATCGGAAAAAGAATCAGGGGTGACATTCAAGATCCCCATGGTATGGGGACGGGAAAGATCTAGCGTCTTGGTTTTGCTCTTGAGGATCAAATTACCGCTCCTGGGTCTTTTATATAAAAAAACCCCGAACCTAGGCCGGGGTTTTTGCTTATCGATTAATGATTAAGCCTGTGGCTTATCATCTTCTTTGTTCTGCACTGGCTGTGCTTCAGGCGCTTGCTCAGGCTGCGTTTCTGCTTTTGGTTCAGCAGGAGCTTCCTGTTGCTCGCTCTGCTGCTCTGGAGCAGCATCGCCCGCTTTCAGGGTATCTTTTTCGTCACCCCAGCCTTTCGGTGCACGGATTTCAGTCTTGCGTTCCATCAAGTCGTCAATCTGGCCAGCATCGATGGTCTCGTACTTCATCAGCGCATCTTTCATCGCGTGCATGATATCCATATTCTGCTCAAGGATTTCACGGGCACGCTCGTAGTTGCGGTCGATGATAGCGCGAACTTCGTTATCGATAAGCTTCGCTGTGTCGTCAGACATATGCTTGCTCTGCGTCACCGAACGGCCAAGGAATACCTCGCCTTCGTCTTCCGCATACAGCAATGGACCCAATTTCTCAGAGAAACCCCACTGGGTTACCATCTTGCGGGCAATATCTGTCGCACGCTCGATATCATTCGAAGCACCGGTCGAGACCTTGTTCACACCGTAGATCAGCTCTTCCGCCAAACGACCGCCGTACAGACTTGAAATCATTGACTCCAAGAACTCACGCGAGTGGCTGACACGGTCTTGCTCTGGCAAGTACATAGTCACACCCAATGCGCGACCGCGCGGAATGATAGAGACCTTATACACAGGATCGTGATCCGGCACCAAGCGACCAATGATGGCATGGCCCGCTTCGTGATAAGCCGTCGACTCTTTCTGCTCATCGGTCATTACCATCGACTTGCGCTCGGCACCCATCATGATCTTATCTTTGGCCAGTTCGAACTCCACCATAGAGACGGTGCGCTTGTTGCCGCGAGCAGCAAACAGAGCAGCTTCGTTAACCAGGTTCGCCAGATCCGCACCCGAGAAGCCTGGGGTACCACGTGCGATAAGCTCAGGCTTCACATCACCGTCTAGCGGTACTTTGCGCATGTGCACTTTCAGGATTTGCTCACGGCCACGTACGTCTGGCAAGCCAACCACTACCTGGCGGTCGAAACGACCAGGACGCAATAGCGCAGGGTCCAGTACGTCAGGACGGTTGGTCGCGGCGATAACGATGATACCTTCGTTACCCTCGAAACCATCCATCTCAACCAGCATCTGGTTCAAGGTCTGCTCACGCTCATCGTGGCCACCACCCACACCGGCACCACGCTGGCGACCGACGGCATCGATCTCATCGATAAAGATGATACAAGGCGCGGCTTTCTTGGCCTGCTCGAACATGTCACGGACACGGGATGCACCCACACCGACGAACATTTCCACGAAATCAGAACCAGAGATCGTAAAGAACGGAACTTTCGCTTCACCAGCAATGGCTTTCGCCAGCAAGGTTTTACCCGTACCTGGAGGACCGACCATCAACACACCGGTTGGGATCTTACCGCCCAGTTTCTGGAAACGGCTCGGATCACGCAGGTAATCCACCAGCTCTTTCACATCTTCCTTCGCCTCGTCACACCCGGCAACGTCATTGAAGGTGGTTTTGATCTGGTCTTCGCTCATCATGCGGGCCTTAGATTTACCGAACGACATGGCACCTTTGCCACCGCCGCCCTGCATTTGGCGCATGAAGAAGATCCAGACACCGATGAGCAATAGCATCGGGAACCAGGAGATAAAGATTGAGGCCAGTAGGCTTGGCTCCTCAGGCGGAGTACCCATGACCTTTACGTTAGCGTTAATCAGATCGTCTAACAGCTTTTGGTCGTTAACGACAGGCAGATAAGTGACGTATCGCGTGTTATCACGTTTGAATACGGTAATCTCACGATCATTGAATCGCACTTCCCTTATCTGATCCTGACCGATTTCACGGACAAAGGTTGTATAGTCGACTTGACGGCCAGCACTATCACCGGGACCGAAGCTCTGGAATACAGACATCAGAACCACAGCGATGACCAACCACAAAATCAAGTTTTTTGCCATGTCACTCAAGGTGTTAACCCCGCGATAACTAATAGATGAATTTAGGGTACTACAGTTTGTAACCTGTAGCTACAATATATACCTCACGAGAACGATCTCGTGACGAATCCGGCTTACGGATTTTGACCACTTTGAACATGCTACGCACTTCTGCCAGATATTGATCAAAGCCTTCCCCTTGGAAAACTTTTACCGCAAAGCTGCCATTAGGCGCAAGTACCTGCCTACACATATCTAATGCTAGTTCAACAAGATACATAGCTCTAGGCTGATCTGAAGCCAAGTTGCCGCTCATGTTCGGTGCCATGTCCGACAAAACAACATCAACCATGTCCGGCTGAATACGCTCTAGCAGTGCATCCAATACCGCTTCCTCACGGAAATCCCCCTGCAGGAAGCTCACGCCAGGCAGTGAGTCCATTGGCAAGATATCACAGGCAATCACCTGCCCCTCGTCGCCAACAACCTCAGCAGCATACTGAGACCACCCACCAGGAGCCGCCCCCAAGTCAACCACCGTCATACCGGGTTTCAGGAGCTTGTCTTTGTTTTGGATTTCTTCGATTTTGAAAATCGCGCGGGAACGGTAGCCCTTTTTTTGCGCTTCTAGAACATACTTGTCGTCAAAATGTTCTTTCAGCCATCGGCCAGAGCTGCCCGAATGTTTTTTCTTACTCATGATTTACCTAATGAGTTTGGGTACTTATCAAGTATACTCAGCAACACCACAAATGGCGTATACTAAACAAATTAGTCATCTAGACTATATGGCGTTAGAATACGCGGTTTTCAACCCTAAATTAATAATAGAGCCGACATGAATCTAAGCACCAAGCAGAAGCAATACCTCAAGGGTCTTGCCCACAACCTAAAGCCAGTTGTCCTAATGGGCGCAAATGGCCTGACTGAAGCCGTGATTGCCGAGATTGAACTGGCACTTGACCACCACGAGCTTATCAAGGTTAAAGTGGCTGCTGAAGAGCGCGAGACCAAGGTTTTGATCGTTGACGCAATTGTTCGCGAAACCAAGGCAGAAAAAGTCCAGGTGATCGGTAAGACACTGGTCCTATACCGCCAGAGCGAAGAGCGTAAGATCGAACTTCCGCGCAAATAAAAAAGGCCGCCGCTGCGGCCTTTTTTATGTCTGTATCATGGCACGGAATGCCATGATCCAACCTTTACAGATACATTTAATAACAATTTTATGTGATTAAATGTAAGCGACTTCCGCAATTTCGAACTCACGCGCACCGCCCGGTGTGGTGATCGTCACTTCGTCATCCTGCATTTTACCGATTAGGCCACGGGCAATCGGAGAATTCACTGAAATACGGCCCGCTTTGATGTCCGCCTCGTCATCACCCACGATCTGGTAAGTGACTTCCTCATCCGTGTTCACATCGATCAAAGTCACTGTGGTACCGAAAATCACTTTGCCAGTATTCTGCATCTTGGTGACGTCGATAACCTGTGCTACTGATAGCTTGTATTCGATATCACGGATCTGCGCTTCGCAGATACCCTGCTCTTCACGGGCTGCGTGGTACTCGGCATTCTCTTTGAGATCACCCAGTTCACGCGCTTCACCAATGGCCTGTGAAATGATTGGGCGACGCTTCATTAGTACATCCAGTTCTTCACGTAGCAGCTTCTCGCCGCGAACCGTCATTGGGATCTTATCCATAACTCTTATTACCTCAACGCCCGTATAGCCACAGCTATAAAAGGCAAAACAAAGCCTGTCCGACAGTTTGGTCGAACAAAGCGATTACTAATGGGAACACTTCATTCTAAACAAAGATGCCGAAGAGATCACCCTTGTTCATTCAGCGGCATAACTTAGGTTACAGGCGCTACCCTCACGCCTGCAAATCATAAAAATTTCATAATCAATTCGCTTAACGCATAGCGCTTAAAAATTATGCGCCAAAGATCACAAAAACACGTATTTATACAAAATACCCCAGCTAAAAATGCAAGCGGCAACGCCTAAAAATAGCTAAAAAACGCCTTTATCGCCGAACTTTTCCCTACACCGGTAAACACCTGATACATATAGACAAAAAACACAAAACCCACACCAGAGCCAGTCATTTAAAGTATTTTTCAGTTTTTTTTACTAACAGATCGCGCCAGACACCAGTAAAAAGAACAGCATGCATTTAGCACAGATATGCATACAACAAAAAATTCCAAAAGGATTCGACAATGAACAAGAAACTGATTGCTCTAGCAGTAGCAGCAGCATCTATCTCTTCTGTAGCAAACGCAGCAGAAGTTTACTCTGACGAAACTTCAAGCCTAGCAGTAGGCGGTCGTTTTGAAGCGCGTGCAGTAATGCAGGACAACGATGCTGGCGACAGCAAAGTTAATGACAAGACTCGTGTACGTATCAATGTTGCTGGTAAAACAGACATCACTGACTCAGTATACGCGCTAGGTTTCTGGGAAGGCGAATACACTGACGGTAGCGAAGTAAACAACCGTCACCTAAACGCTGGTATCGGCGGTGATTTCGGTCAAATCCGTTACGGTAAGACTGACGGCTCTCTAGGCATGATCACTGACTTCACTGATATCATGTCTTACCACGGTAACGAAGCTGGTGGTAAAATTTCTGCTGCTGACCGTACTGGCAACAACCTAGCATACGTGGGTTCTTTCGACCTAGGCGGCAACAACCTGACTGTTAAAGCTAACTACGTATTCGAAGGCGACAGCAACAAAGATAGCCGTGAAGACGGTTACTCTGTTGGTGCAATCTACGCTATGGACATGGGTCTAGCGTTCGGTGCAGGTTACGGCGAGCAAGACGGCTACGAGAAAGAGTCTGGTGCTGACGCAACTGGTAAGCAGGCATTCGGTGCTATCTCGTACACTTACGGCGACTTCTACGTAGCAGGTCTATACCAAGACACTCGTAACTTCCAAGCTGACAAAGCACAAGGTTACGAATTTGCTGCAGCATACACATACGGCAAGACTGTATTCGTTGCAACTTACAACTACCTAGAAGACAAAGACAACAGCGTTGATCTTGCAGACTCTATCGCAATCGACGCGACTCACTACTTCAACAAGAACTTCCGCACTTACGCGTCTTACAAGTTCAACAACCTAGACTCTAAAGATGTTGGTAAAGCAGCAGCTTCTGACGAGTTCGTTCTAGGTGCACGTTACGACTTCTAATCCTGATTGGATATAGAAATCTAACACCGCCTTTTCTAAACACTGGTCTTCGGGCCAGTGTTTTTCTTTATTTCACCCCTGCTACTCTCGTCGCCAATCACTCACCTCGCTAGCCTCCCCCTGGCATCCATCCCACTTTGCTCCGCCCCAGAGCGAACAATAGGGTTCGAACCGTACTGGTAGCAAAACGGCTACCAAAATACATTTGGACACAACCCAAAAAACATCATTTTTCAGTTTTTTTTACTGCCCAAAACAAAAAAGACAAGTAAAAAGAATGACATGCAAAAACATCACTTTGCATGAACAATATTTATAAAGGATTCGACAATGAACAAAACCCTGATTGCGCTGGCCGTTTCTGCCGCTTCTATCACTTCGGTCAATGCTGCTGAAGTCTACTCTGATGCAACGTCCAGCCTCGCAGTAGGTGGCCGTTTCGAAGCTCGCGCCGTGATGGCCGACAATGATGCCGGCGATACCAAAGTCAACGATGCCACACGCGTGCGTGTCAACGTTGCCGGTAAGACAGACATCACTGACACGGTATATGCACTTGGCTTCTGGGAAGGCGAATACACGGACGGTAATGCAGTCAACAACCGCCACCTGAACGCAGGTATCGGTGGTGACTTCGGCCAGGTTCGCTACGGTAAGACAGACGGCTCTCTGGGCATGATCACCGACTTCACCGATATCATGTCTTACCACGGTAACGAAGCGGGCGGTAAAATCGCAGCAGCTGACCGTACGGGTAACAACCTAGCCTACGTTGGCTCTTTCGACATCATGGGTGACAACCTAACGGTTAAAGCGAACTACGTGTTCGACAATGGCTCTGAAGAGGACGGCTACTCGTTCGGCGCAATCTACGCATTGGACATGGGTCTAGCCTTCGGTGCGGGCTACGGTGAGCAAGAGCTTGGCACAAATACCAACCGTACGGCGAAGCAGGCATTCGGTGCTATCTCCTACACCCACGGTGACTTCTACATTGCCGGCCTATACCAAGATGCACGTAATGCATCTGACAACGTCTTTGGCAACCTAGCCAGCGAAACCCGTGGTTACGAATTTGCGGCGGCCTATACGCTCAACAACACGGTATTTACCGCAACCTACAACTACCTAGAAGATCGTAACGCATCAGGTAAGGCAGCAGATCTGACTGACTCCATTGCCCTTGATGCCACACATTACTTCAACAAGAACTTCCGTACTTACGCGTCTTACAAGTTCAACAACCTAGACCAGGCCGGCGACCGTACTCGCGCGGGTACGTCTGACGAGTTCGTTCTGGGTGCACGTTACGACTTCTAATCCTGCTTGGATATAGAGCTCTAACACCGCCTTTTCTAAACACCGGCCCTGTGGCTGGTGTTTTTTCATATCTGGCACCGGTTATCACTGCTTCAATATCCCCAGCCACAGCAAGCTTACCGTTCTCTGACTGTTTATCTGCCTGATATTGTTTATCATGGGGACAGTGATGTACTTACCCCAATATTCAACAGAAGGCCACCAATGCGTCTGCCGTTTCGTCTTTTATTTCTCTCAGCCAGCCTGTCGTTGTTTTCCCACATGGCTACAGCCCAAGCAATGGCCCAACAAACCGCAACACCGAGCAAGACTAATACCGAGCAACCAACAACCCCAGCTGCGCTCAGCGCTTTCCAGCCCAATTTCAAAGCGCTTCCCTACGGCCATGACACTGCACTCGTCATCGCAGATGCCAAGACCGGGAGTATCCTGTATTCACAACGGGAAGAACAGTTCCAGCCGCCAGCAAGTACCCAGAAAATGGTGACGGCACTGGCGGCCCAGTTATACCTTGGCAAGGACTACCGCTTTACTACCCAGCTTGAGCAGCTAGAGGACGATATCGTGCTGCGATTCAGCGGCGACCCGGCTTTATCACGTCAACAACTCGCTTTGCTCCTTAGCAAACTAAAGGCACACACTGGCTCCACCATTACAGGCGATCTGCTGCTCGACGGCAGCCAGTTCAGCGGTTACGAGCAGGCCCCCGGCTGGCCGTGGGATATTCTCGGGGTGTGTTACAGCGCGCCGTCGAGCAGCCTAAGCCTCGAGCATAACTGCGTGCAGGGGGCGCTTTACAGCAACCAAGCCGTCGGAGAAACGACTCGGGTCAACATTCCCAGCCACCAGCCACTGACCGTTACGACCAGTGCGCGCGTTACCACCAAAGAGCACCAGAAAGCCAACCATTGCGATCTAGAGCTGAAAGACAAGGGCAGCAATCATTACCACCTGAGTGGTTGCCTGATTAAGCGTGACAAACCGTTGCCGCTCAATTTCGCCGTGCAGGACACCCAAGCCTACATCAGCAATGTGATAAAGGCCGAGCTAAAACGACTGGGTATCAAACTGCAAGGCGAGATCAAGCGTGATGACTCGGCCAAAGGCAAGGTGATCGCACGCCATCACTCTGCCCCGCTGCACGAGCTGCTCGACACCATGGTCAAAGACTCCGACAACCTGTATGCGGACAACATCGCCAAGACCATTGGCGCTAAATACTTCCAGCAACCAGGCAGTTTTGCCAACGCCAGCAAAGCAATCAAGGCTATTTTGAAAGACAAGGCCGATATTGATTTGGATCGGGCAGTCATCGTCGATGGCTCAGGCCTCTCTCGCAATAACCGCATGACAGCGAGCCAAATGATGGAAGTGATCACTTACCTCTACAACCACGACGACACGCTGAACCTGCTCGCTACCCTGCCCGTCAGCGGCCAGAGCGGTACCTTGCGCTACCGCCAGAGTCTCCGCCACAAGCCGCTGCAAGGAAGGATCCACGCCAAGAGCGGATCGCTATACGGCACCTACAACTTGGCTGGCCTTATCAAGGCCCAGTCAGGCCAAACCCTGCTATTTGTCCAGATGGTAAGTAACTACTTCCCGCCGGAGCGAGATGACAGCCTACCCGCTATTGCCCCACCTATCGAAGTCTTCGAACGTACTCTCTATAAAGACTTATACCAGCAGTATTGATACGTCTGGGTACTGACTAGCAACAAACAAAAAAGCGAGTGGCTCATCACCACTCGCTTTTTCAATACAATCTTGTTTTGCTTAATATTCTAGGCAAGGCCTAGGAACGCATTGACCGTCTTGAAGTAAATGATCATACCAGTGATATCCACCACCGAAGCCAATACCGGGCTGACCAGTACTGCCGGGTCAAGCTTGGCCGCCCGGGCAATCATTGGCAGTACACCACCAACGGTTGTCGACAAAACGACCTGCAGCGAGATAGCCACACCGATGGCCATGGCGATATCCATCAGCTCCATACCGATTGGCAGCGACGAGCCATCGCTAAACATCATCACCCGGCCCATGATCACAACGGCAAGTACGCCGGCAATCATCAGTGCAACTCGGAATTCCTTCCACAGCACCTTGGCCCAGTCCCGGCACCGTATTTCTTCCATTGCCAGCGCACGTACCACCAGCGTCGCCGCCTGCGAACCGGTGTTACCACCTGCCGCCGCAATCACCGGCATGTATACCGCCAGCAATACCAACTGGCTCAGGGTATCTTCGTAGTGCGAAATGATCAGGCCAGAAACAATGCCCAATAGTGCCAAACCGACAATCCAGCCAATACGCTCGCGCACATGGCTAAACACACTGTTTTGCAGGTAGTGGCCGGCAGGCTCTGCTTCCGAGCAGATCAGACCAAGGCCGTTCGCCAAATGGCGCATGCATACTTCTTCGTCCATTTCATCCAGCAGATCCAACAGGGTCTGCACATGGCGTAATGGCATTTCACTCAAAATCGCAATCGCTTCTGAAATAGGCATTTTGACCAATAGTTTGGCCTGCTCATCAATGTCATATTTCATAAAAGCGTTACGTGCGGCCAGAACATCGTTCTGAGCCAGCTCTTCATTTACCAGTGCAGCATCTGCTGCATAGTTCATTACCGTCATGGCGAATCTCCCGATTAGCTAGGTCACGGCAACGACCACCAGAATACGCCATACCACGGCATGAATGTGCCACTTCCTATCTGCAAAAAACTTGTTATTAGTTGATTCACAGACAGCAAAGAGCCTGTCATTCACCACACATTGGCGAGATTCTATATTGAGATAATGGCTTGGGAAAACCGAGGAAAAGTATGTTTGAAAAGGGTCATCAACAGATGAGATAGAACAGACTATTCCGAACCTGGGGACAGTTCGGAATCATAGGAGACCGACGCCGTTAGCAGGTTTGATTTTCCACCTTCATACTCGGGGGATGGTCGGTATCGTTCATCTAAATCTCCAAAAAATAAGTATCGCTTATGCGACGCGGCTAATTGTACGCACTTCAGTTGCAGTTTCAAGGAGATTTTCAACCACAATTGACACAAATTATTAATGGCGTCACAGTTCTTCAATACCATGACACTAAGGTGGATTTCGCTTTGCCAAATCCCTTACCATTTCATTAGAAGATATAAAAAAACGGCCTGTATTCACAGGCCGTTTTGGTACTATTTTGCGCTAGCGAAAACAGTGATTAAGCATCAGTTATTATGCGTCATTGATACGAGCGTGTAGCTCTTGTACTGAAGTCACCTTGTTACGGTCATCAGCAGCCCAAGCCATGCAGGTTGCGAACGCTGCGTTTAGCGTAGTGGTGTAGTTCACCTTCTCAGCCAATGCGCCGCGACGTAGGACTTTCGAGTCTTCGATAGCCTGACGACCTTCCGCTGTGTTGACAATGTACGAGTACTCGTTGTTCTTGATGCGGTCAAGAATGTGAGGACGACCTTCGTGTACCTTGTTGACTAGACGAGGGTTGATGCCCGCTTCACCGAGTACAACCGCAGTACCGTGGGTAGCATCCAACTCGTAGCCTTGCTTAACCAGCTTGGAAGCCAGGTCAACCACACGCTGCTTGTCGTTACCGCGAACAGACAGTAGTGCACGGCCTTTGGCTTGCTTCTCTTTACCACAGCCTAGTTCAGCTTTGGCAAACGCTTCAGCGAACGTGTCACCAACACCCATTACCTCACCCGTAGAGCGCATTTCTGGGCCTAGCAGTGGGTCAACACCTGGGAACTTGTTGAATGGCAGTACCACTTCTTTCACTGAGTAATATGGTGGAATGATCTCTTTGGTAAAGCCTTGCGACTCTAGAGACTGGCCTGCCATGACTCGTGCAGCGATTTTCGCCAGTGGTGCACCCGTTGCTTTCGATACGAACGGTACCGTACGCGCAGCACGTGGGTTCACCTCGATAAGGTAAACTTCGTTGTCCTTCACCGCAAATTGGGTGTTCATCAGGCCGCGTACACCAAGTTCGAAGGCCAGCTTCTCAACTTGCTGGCGCATCACATCCTGAATTTCCTGGCTTAGGGTGTAAGCAGGCAGTGAACATGCTGAGTCACCTGAGTGAACACCGGCTTGCTCGATGTGCTCCATGATACCGCCGATAACCACGCGCTCGCCGTCACAGATGGCATCGATATCAACTTCTGTTGCATCGTCTAGGAAACGGTCAAGCAGAACCGGCGACTCGTTAGACACGCTTACCGCTTCGTTGAAGTAACGACGCAGGTCAGCTTCGTCGTAAACGATTTCCATCGCACGGCCACCCAGTACGTAAGATGGGCGAACAACTAGTGGGAAGCCGATTTCTTTTGACTTCTCAACCGCTTGCTCCATTGTCGTTACGGTTGCGTTTTCTGGCTGTAGCAAGCCTAGGCGCTCAACGGCTGCCTGGAAACGCTCACGGTCTTCGGCACGGTCGATAGCATCTGGGCTAGTACCGATGATTGGCACGCCAGCCGCTTCCAGTGCACGTGCTAGTTTAAGTGGCGTCTGGCCACCGTACTGAACGATAACGCCTTTTGGCTTCTCAACACGAACAATAGACAGTACGTCTTCCAGTGTTACCGGCTCGAAGTATAGGCGGTCTGACGTATCGTAGTCGGTCGATACCGTCTCTGGGTTACAGTTAACCATGATGGTCTCGTAACCGTCTTCGCGCAGTGCTAGTGAGGCGTGAACACAGCAGTAGTCGAATTCGATACCCTGACCGATACGGTTCGGGCCACCGCCCAATACCATGATCTTGTCTTTGTCTGTCGGCTGCGCTTCACACTCTTCATCGTACGATGAGTACATGTAAGCGGTATCAGAAGAGAACTCAGCCGCACAGGTATCGACACGCTTGTATACCGGGTGGATATCGTACTGGTCACGCAGCTTGCGGATTTCAGTCTCAGCAACACCTAATAGCTTAGCGAGGCGCGCATCAGCAAATCCCTTGCGCTTCAGCTTGCGAAGAACATCAGCGTTAAGGCCAGCAAAACCGCCTTCTTTCACTTCGTTCTCCAGCTTCACTAGCTCTTCGATTTGAACCAGGAACCAGCGGTCGATGTTCGTTAGGTTGAAGACGCCGTCTACCGATAGGCCTGCACGGAATGCGTCAGCGATGTACCAGATACGCTCGGCACCCGCATCTTTTAGCTCGTGACGGATAGTCGTCAGAGCATCAGGTGCATCTAGGTCAACCATTTCGTCGAAGCCGTTCGCGCCCACTTCCAGACCGCGAAGTGCTTTTTGCAGCGATTCTTGCTGGTTACGGCCGATAGCCATTACTTCACCCACCGACTTCATCTGAGTTGTCAGACGGTCGTTTGCGCCCGCAAATTTCTCGAAGTTAAAGCGAGGGATTTTGGTAACAACGTAGTCGATAGTTGGTTCGAACGAAGCTGGTGTTGCGCCACCTGTGATGTCGTTCATCAGCTCATCAAGGGTAAAGCCGATAGCCAGTTTCGCCGCCACTTTCGCGATTGGGAAACCTGTTGCTTTAGACGCCAGCGCCGAAGAGCGAGATACACGCGGGTTCATCTCGATGATAACCATGCGGCCATCTTTCGGGTTAATACCAAACTGTACGTTTGAACCACCGGTTTCAACACCGATTTCACGCAGTACCGCTAGCGATGCGTTACGCATCAGCTGGTATTCTTTATCCGTTAGGGTCTGTGCTGGTGCAACCGTGATTGAGTCACCAGTGTGGATGCCCATGGCATCGAAGTTTTCGATTGAACATACGATGATGCAGTTGTCGTTCTTATCACGAACCACTTCCATCTCGTACTCTTTCCAACCAATCAGAGATTCGTCGATAAGCAGCTCGTTGGTTGGCGACAGATCCAGACCACGGCGACAGATTTCTTCGAACTCTTCTTTGTTATAAGCGATACCACCACCAGTACCACCCATCGTAAATGAAGGACGGATGATACATGGGAAGCCAACCATATCGAGGACTTTGTAAGCCTCTTCCATGGTTTTCGCAGTATCCGCGCGTGGACACTCAAGGCCGATTGATTTCATCGCCGCATCGAAGCGAGAGCGGTCTTCCGCTTTGTCGATAGCATCAGCTGTTGCACCAATCATTTCAACGCCGAACTCTTCCAGTACGCCGTGCTTCTCAAGATCAAGCGCACAGTTTAGCGCTGTCTGGCCACCCATTGTCGGAAGTACCGCATCCGGGCGCTCTTTTTCGATGATTTTGCGCACCACTTCCCAGTGGATAGGCTCGATGTAAGTTGCATCGGCCATCTCTGGGTCAGTCATGATGGTCGCTGGGTTCGAGTTAACCAGGATAACTCGGTAGCCTTCTTCACGTAGGGCTTTACACGCCTGGGCACCCGAGTAGTCAAACTCACATGCCTGGCCGATAACGATCGGGCCAGCACCTAGGATTAGAACACTTTGAATATCAGTACGTTTTGGCATTGCTTAATTACTCCGGCTTAGGCGCTGTGCTGCTTAATTAGGTCGATGAAGTGATCAAATAGTGGCGCTGCATCGTGCGGGCCTGGGCTTGCTTCAGGGTGGCCCTGGAAGCTGAAGGCCGGCTTATCAGTACGATGGATCCCCTGTAGTGAGCCGTCGAACAGTGACTTGTGGGTCGCACGAAGGTTTTCAGGCAGCGTTGCTTCATCAGCGGCAAAGCCGTGGTTCTGTGAGGTGATCATCACCACATCACGGTCAAGATCTTTAACCGGGTGGTTGGCACCGTGGTGACCAAATTTCATTTTCACCGTTTGTGCACCTGAGGCCAAAGCAAGGATCTGGTGGCCAAGGCAGATACCGAAAATTGGTAGGCCTTTTTCAAGGAACACTTTTGTAGCTTCAATCGCATAAGTACATGGCTCTGGGTCGCCAGGGCCGTTTGACAGGAAGACACCATCTGGGTTCAGAGCCAGTACTTCTTCAGCTGAAGTCTGGGCAGGAACAACAGTCAGACGACAGCCACGGTCAACCAGCATACGCAGGATATTGCGCTTAGCACCGAAGTCGTAAGCCACTACGTGGTATGGCAGCTCGCTGTCATCTTTGGCTTCTGGTAGGCCGCCTTCCAGCGTCCATGAACCTTGTTTCCACGGGTAAGCTTCAGAGGTGGTCACCTCTTTAGCCAGATCCATGCCTTTCAGGCCAGGGAACTCTTTCGCCTTCGCCAGTGCTAGCGCTTCGTCCAGGTTGTTACCCGCTACGATGCAACCGTTCTGCGCACCTTTCTCGCGCAGTAGGCGAGTCAGCTTACGGGTATCGATGTCGGCGATGCCAACGATGTTCTGGGATTTCAAGTAATCAGAAAGGGACTGCTGATTACGGAAGTTAGAAGCGATAAGAGGGAGGTCGCGAATGACCAGGCCTTGGGCGTGGATTGAGGAGGATTCTTCGTCTTCGGAATTCGTTCCGGTATTGCCAATATGAGGATAAGTAAGAGTAACAATCTGCTGAGAATAAGAAGGGTCGGTGAGAATTTCCTGATACCCCGTCATCGAGGTATTAAAAACAACTTCACCAACGGCCGAACCATCTGCCCCAATGGACACGCCGCGGAACACTGTCCCATCTTCCAGGACTAACAGCGCTGATTTGCTCAAGACAACCTCCAATAAAATAAAAATGCAGTTAAAACAGATAAAGTTGCAATTACCCATTCCATACAAAGTCAAAACGCGAGTCAAGCTGATTTTTGACAAATTGCGCGCATTCTAGAGACGGTATCGAAATCTGTCAACAGATCACGAAAAATAAATTTATTTTTTAGCCACCCTACCACCAAAACCAGCAAAGACGGGCAAAACCCAAAGAAAACTCCACCTTTTTACGGTTCTTTTTTCTACCGCGATCCAGTTTATCGTTTGCCTGATTTCAGTAAAAAACAAAAACAAAAAACTCTCAATTTAGCCTGCCAACAACCCAAGTTAGCTACACCTTTCAGGCAAGTCAGCAAAAAACAACAACAAAACCAGCAAAACAAACACTAAAAGCAAGAAAATACCGCCAATTCGTCGAATAGCTAACAACACAACCAGCGACCAGCAGCAAAATGGCTGATTATGCACTCACTAAGCATATCGCCACATCTAACAACCAGAAAAATCCTCTGAAGGAATATGGCTTTTTCCCCTATTTTGTCGCGTTTTCGGTCATTCGCATTTATCCCGTACAGTGGACAGCTATAAAAAAACCGGCCAATTGGCCGGTTTATTAACATCCATTACAGCTCATCGAGCCCTAGCACATCGTGCATGGTATAGAAGCCCGCCGGCTTGCTATTTAGCCATGCTGCCGCGCGGACAGCACCGCTGGCAAAGGTCATACGATCGGTCGCCTTGTGAGTGATTTCCACTCGCTCACCGATATCGGCAAACATGGCGGTATGCTCACCCACAATGTCGCCGGCACGGATGGTCGCAAAACCGATCTCATCGCGGCTGCGCTCACCGGTGATCCCTTCGCGAGCATAGACAGCGACATCGCTCAGCTTGTTGCCCATCGCCCCGGCGATTGCTTCCCCCATACCGATAGCGGTTCCGGACGGCGCATCCACCTTGTGGCGGTGGTGGGCTTCGATCACTTCGATATCACAGTAATCACCCATCACCTTGGCGGCTTTCTCCAGTAATTTGAACACCAGGTTGACACCGACACTGTAGTTCGGGGCCATCACAACAGGGACAGACTTAGCAGCCTGATCGATTTGGCCACGCTCATCATCGCTAAATCCCGTGGTACCTATGACGATTTTCTTGCCATGCTGCTGGCAGAAAGCCAGGTTAGCCAACGTTGCAGCCGGTGCAGTAAAGTCGATCAGTACGTCAAAGTCATCAACGGCTTTGACCAAATCCTCGACAATAATCACCGACACCGGACCAATCCCTGCCAGCTCACCGGCATCAGCACCAATCAGTGTCGACTCAGGACGCTCGGTCGCCGCACCTAACACTGCCTGCTCGGACAAGTGTGTCGCTTTCAGTAACTGGCGGCCCATACGTCCTGCCGAGCCAGCAATCGCAATTCTTACCATTGCGCTTCATCTCCCTGGTTCTATGTTCTCTATACTCTCCAATGTAGCCTGTTGAGAAAGATAAAAAAAGCCCCAGCAGAGGCCGGGGCTGATAAATACAGTAAACAGAGCTTTAATCGCCTGTTACTAGACGTTCTTGACCTGCAATTCACGCGGCACTTCGAAGAACATATTCTCTTCGCGGCCGGTCAGCTCATCGACACTGGCATCCGTCAGCGACTGGATGCGCGCAATGATCTGGTTCACCAGCTCTTCCGGTGCCGATGCACCGGCGGTAACACCGATTTTCGTTTTCCCTTCGAACCACATCTGATCAACATCTTCAGGGCAATCGGTCAGGTAGCCCGGCGTACCCAGCTTCTCGGCCAGTTCACGCAGGCGGTTGGAGTTTGATGAATTCTTCGAGCCGACCACGATCATTACATCAACATCGGTAGACATTTCGCGTACCGCATCCTGACGATTTTGGGTCGCATAGCAGATATCGTCCTTGCGCGGCCCCTGGATCTCGGGAAAAACTTCGCGCAGCTTGTTGATCACATCAGCCGTCTCGTCGACCGACAAGGTGGTCTGGCTGACGTAGTGCAGGTTGCTTGGATCTTTCACGCTCAAAGCCTCGACATCTTCGGGCTTCTCAACCAGATACATCCCACCCGTCTCGCTCGAGTACTGCCCCATGGTACCTTCCACCTCAGGATGGCCGGCATGGCCGATCAGTACCACTTCCATATTGCGGCGACTGGCACGCGCCACTTCCATATGGACCTTGGTCACCAGCGGGCAGGTCGCATCGAATACCGTCAACTGACGGGCCTTGGCTTCGCTGCGTACCGCCTGCGACACCCCGTGAGCCGAGAAAATCACAATATTGTCGTCCGGCACTTCATGCAGTTCTTCGACAAAAATGGCACCGCGCTGTTTCAATCCCTCGACCACAAAACGGTTGTGGACCACTTCATGGCGGACGTAAATCGGTGGCTGGTACATTTCCAGCGCACGCTCAACAATACTGATGGCTCGGTCGACACCGGCACAGAAACCCCGAGGGTTCGCGAGTAAGATTTTCATTGCTAACTGCTCTTAGTTTTCAATGGCAACGACTTCAACTTCGAAAGTCACACGCTGCCCTGCAAGCGGGTGATTGAAATCAACGGTCACAGAGTCACCGAGAACTTCTGTAATGATGCCCGGAATATCGCTGCCGTCAGGACCGGCAAAGGCGATAATATTGCCGACCTCGGCCGGGGCATCGGTACCAAATTTGGTACGGTCAACATGGTGGATGTTATCTGGGTTTGGCAAGCCAAACGCATCTTCCGGCTCAAGGTCGAAGCTGCTCTTCTGCCCTTGTGCCAAGCCCAGCAGACATTTTTCGAAATTGTCTGTCAGGCTGCCATCGCCCATGTTGAATTTTGCCGGTTTGCCCATCGCCTGGGTTGAATCTGCCACAGAGCCATCTTCAAGTTTGATGGCAAAGTGCATGAGTACTTCACTGCTTTCCGTAATGACCGACATGTAGGATCCTTCTCTCTAATTATACCCGCCCATTTAACAACAAAGCGCCGCCCGTATCAACGGACGGCGCTTAGGGATATTTGAGCCTTAGGCCGATTTAGTGCTTAACCGCTTGCTTCTTCTTGTCCTTATCAGACAAGAAGCCATCAAGGATAATCAGACCGGCACCGATACATATGCCCATGTCGGCAATATTAAAGGCCGGCCAATGGTAGCTCCCAACATAAAAATCAAGGAAGTCGACCACAAAGCCGTGGTACAGACGGTCAAACAAGTTGCCCAATGCCCCGCCAATGATCAGGGCATAGGAAACATTGGCCAGTTTTTGGGTCGCCGGCAGCTTGCGCATCCAGAACACCAGCATGGAGCAGACCCCAAGAGCTATCGCTGCAAACAGCCAACGCTGCCAACCGCCAGCATCACTCAAAAAGCTAAAAGCCGCCCCGGTATTGTGGACGTAAAGCAAATTAAAGAATGGCAGCAGTTCAATACGGTTTGGCCAACCGTACTCCATCGTATTCATGACTAGCAGCTTGCTGCCAATATCAACAATGAACACCAGAGCCGCTAGCCATAGCCAGCGAACCCCAGATTGCTTCAGCGATAGTCCGTTTTCAGACGATAACTTACTCATTAGGCAAACTTACGCTCTTCACCTTCACCTTCGACATTGCTGACACAGCGGCCACACACTTCTTCGTGACCTTCGATTGTGCCAACATCGGCAACGTGGTGCCAACAACGGTCACACTTCGCCGCTTCAGAAGCTGCTACAGTCACAAACAAACCTTCAACGTCAGTCTCCTGCGCACCTTCTGGCTTGCTGTCTGCAACAACGACTTCTGCTTTAGAGGTTAGCAGAACAAAGCGCAGTTCATCTTCCAGCTTGTTCAGCTTAGCAGCCAGTGCTTCAGAGGCATGAAGGGTCACTTCCGCCTGCAGCGCACCACCGATCACTTTGTCCTTACGCGCGCCCTCAAGCAGTTTGTTCACCGCGCCACGTACGGTCTGGATTTCAGCCCAGAATTCGTTGCTTAGCTCTTCGCCTTCCGCTAGGCCGAACAGACCTTCGAACCACTCACCAGTGAACACGAACTTATCGCGCTGGCCTGGCATCTCGTTCCAGATCTCATCAGCAGTGAACGACATGATAGGTGCCATCCAGCGGACCAGAGCTTCTACGATGTAGTATAGTGCGGTCTGGCAGCTACGCTGGGCATGACCACCACGCTTGGCAGTGTACTGACGGTCTTTGATCACATCCAGGTAGAATGAGCCCATTTCAACCGAACAGAACTGCATCAGACGCTGAGTTACCGCGTGCAGGTTGTACTCATCGTACGCCTTGATGATTTCTTCCTGTGCGGCCATCGCACGGCCAACAGCCCAGCGATCCAGTGCAACCATCTCTTCTGGTGCAACTAGGTCAGTTTCAGGGTTGAAACCGCTTAGGTTCGCCAGGAAGAAGCGAGAGGTGTTACGGATACGGCGGTAAGCATCAGCAGAGCGCTTAAGGATCTCGTCAGATACTGCAACTTCGCCGGTGTAGTCAGTCGATGCAACCCATAGGCGCAGGATGTCAGCACCCAGTTTGTTGGTCACATCTTTCGGTGCCACAACGTTACCGACAGACTTGGACATCTTGCGACCCTGACCATCAACCACGAAACCGTGAGTCAGCACTTGCTTGTAAGGTGCTTCGCCTTTCATCGCCACTGAAGAGATCAGTGAAGACTGGAACCAACCACGGTGCTGGTCAGAACCTTCTAGGTATAGATCGGCGCTATTGCCGTTGTACTCTTCGCGGCTATCAACCACAGAGAAGTGAGTTACACCCGAGTCGAACCATACATCTAGAGTATCCAGTACTTTTTCGTACTTGGCGGCATCTTCTTCACCCATGATTTCTGCAGGGTCAAGATCCCACCATGCCTGGATACCTTTCTGCTCAACAAGCTGTGCCACCTTCTCGATCAGCTCAGCGCTGTTCGGGTGAAGATCTTGCGTTTCTTTGTGAACAAACAGGGCAATTGGCACACCCCAAGTACGCTGACGAGAGATACACCACTCAGGGCGACCTTCAACCATACCTTCGATACGGCTCTGGCCCCACTCAGGCATCCACTCAACCGCTTTGATTTCTTCCAGCGCTTTAGCACGAAGGCCTGCCTGGTCCATCGACACGAACCACTGCGGCGTAGCACGGAAGATGATTGGCGTCTTGTGGCGCCAGCAATGTGGGTAGCTGTGCTCGTAAGCATGGTGGTGAAGCAACGCACCGTGCTCTTTCAATGTTTCAACAACCGCATCGTTGGCTTTGAATACGTGCTGACCGGCAAATAGCTCGGTATCCGGTAGGTAAACACCATTGCTACCTACTGGGTTAGCCACTTCAAGGCCGTACTTCTGGCCGACAGCGAAGTCTTCCTGGCCGTGGCCCGGTGCAGTGTGTACACAACCCGTACCTGATTCAGTCGTTACGTGATCGCCCAGGATCACTGGTACCTCGAAGCTGTAGAATGGGTGGTTGAAACGTACCAATTCCAGATCGGCACCTTTACAGAAGCCAAGGTTGTGGAAATGCTCGATACCAGCACGGTCCAGAACATCTTTCGCCAGCTCAGAGGCAACGATCAAACGCTCTTTCTTCTCACCTTCAACCTGGATAAGCACGTATTCCAAGTCATCACGTACTGCAACCGCACGGTTGGCAGGCAATGTCCAAGGTGTTGTGGTCCAGATAACAATAGAGATATCGCCTTCGCCGGTGTGGCCGTCAGCACACTGGAACTTCGCTACAGTTGCAGCTTCGTCAGCCGCTTTAAAGCGAACATCGATAGAAGGAGACACTTTGTCTTTGTATTCTACTTCGGCTTCAGCCAGTGCAGAGCCACAGTCTGTACACCAGTGAACAGGCTTGAAGCCTTTTAGCAGGTGACCCTGGTCGGCAATCTTGCCCAGCGAGCGGATGATGTTGGCTTCAGTGCCAAAATCCATCGTGCGGTAAGGCTTGTCCCACTGACCCAGCACACCCAGACGCATGAAGCTTTCTTTCTGGCCTTCAACTTGACCGGCTGCGTAAGTGCGGCACTTTTCGCGGAATTCCGCAGCAGTAACCTTCTGGCCCGGCTTGCCCACTTTCTTCTCTACCATCAACTCGATAGGAAGGCCGTGACAATCCCAGCCAGGAATGTATGGCGCATCAAAGCCTGACAGAGTCTTTGACTTAATAATAATGTCTTTAAGAATCTTGTTTAGCGCGTGACCAATGTGAATATCACCGTTGGCATATGGAGGGCCATCGTGCAGTACGAAGGATTTCTTACCCTTCTTGGCTTTACGAATTTCACCGTAAAGATCTTCATCGTACCAACGCTTAAGCATTGCAGGCTCACGCTGAGCTAGGTTGCCTCGCATCGGAAACCCTGTTTCAGGCAGGTTCAGGGTATCTTTATAGTCGCTCATTGATTCTCGATTCCGTTACTTGGGCGAAGTTGGACATTATTACGCTCAGCCAGCCACACCCGTGCTGACTGCGCATCACGCTCGATTTGTGCTTTTAACGCATCAAATGATTCAAATTTTATCTCGTCGCGCAGCTTGTGGCGCAGCACGACGTCAATCTTAGCTCCGTAGAGATCAGACTGGAAATCAAACAGGTGTACTTCCAATTGACGGCGTACACCATTTACCGTCGGCCGACGGCCGACATTGGCCACCCCGGTAAGCGGAGTATCGGCCACGCCGTAGACGTCGACGGCATAAACGCCAGAAACCGGAGAGACCCGGCGTTTTAGTGGGACATTGGCTGTCGGAAACCCGATCGTCCGCCCTAGTTTTCGCCCATGGGAGACGCGACCGCTGATACTGAACGGACGCCCCAGCATGGACTCAGCCAGCTCGAGCTGATCCTCAGCCAAAGCCTGACGGATTGCCGTACTGCTGACACGCTGCGCGGAGACACAGAAACTCTGGGTACTCACCACAGTAAAACCATATTCTTTACCGGCAGCTTGTAACATGGCGAAATCCCCGCTGCGGCCTTTGCCGAAGCGAAAGTCGTCACCAACTACCAGAAACTTAACACCCAATTGCTCAACCAACAAGCGGCGGACAAAATCTTGTGCCGACAAATTGGCGAAATGGCGATTGAAGGTGACGCACAGGAAACGATCCAAACCTTGCTCTTTCAAGCGTAAGTATTTGTCTCGAAAACGCGTTAACCGAGCGGGTGCCTGGTCTCCGGCAAACAGCTCCTGAGGTTGGGGTTCAAAGCTCATCACTGTCGCCGGACAGCCGAGCGCCTTCGCCTTGGCCATGACATTGCGTAGCACTGCCTGGTGACCTAGGTGAACACCATCAAAATTACCAATCGTCAGCACACAACCGCGGTGCTTTGGCTGGATATTATGTATTCCTCGGATCAATTCCATGCGTCAAGTTCATTTTCGCAGAGTGAAAAACTGACGGATTATATACTACTCTGGGTCCATCATACCAATCTGAATCATATTCAGGCGATTTTGCGGGGATTTTATCACCACCCGCATTGTGATTCTGTCACTTTAACTGGCGGCACGCAGGTGGCGAGGGCGAACGCCCATCAGCATAACGGCCACGAGATATACCCCAGCACCGACACCAATAAGACCCGCCAGCCACAGCACACGGTCAAGCAAAGTCCACTCCAACCACACCGTCATTTCAGGCAGAACCCACAATAGGGTGCCGACCATGGCAGCACCTGCGACAACAAGGCGCAAGACAAACCCCAAAGTTTCACCCGTCACCTTGTATACACCGGTAATATGCAGGCCACGGTATAGCAGGGCGGCGTTAACCAGTGCCGACAGCGCCGTGGCCATCGCTAGACCCACATAGCCATAGAAGTAAGCGAAGATGGCATTGAAGAACATATTCGTCACCATAGCGACAATACCAAATTTCACCGGAGTTTTCGTATCCTGCCTTGCGTAATAGCCCGGTGCCAGTACCTTGATTAGCATAAAGTTAAGCAAGCCGGATGCATAAGCCAGCAGTGACATGGATGCCATCTGTACATCATTGGGGCTAAATTCACCACGCATGAACAAGACCATCAGCATCGGCTTGGCCAGCACCATCAGTCCGAGCATCGCAGGGATCCCCAGCAGCAATACCATGCGCACCCCCCAATCCATGGTATGGGCGAACTGCTCGGGGCTTTGGTCAACGTGTTTGCGTGACAGCGCCGGCAGGATCACCGTAGCAATGGCAATACCGAACAGACCCAGCGGGAATTCCAGCAAGCGGTCGGAGTAATACAGCCAGCTGATAGAGCCTGTGGTCAGGAAGCTGGCAATGAAGGTATCAAACAACAGGTTGATCTGGCTAACCGAAACACCAAATAGCGCCGGGATCATCAGGGTGCGGATCTTCACCACCCCCGGGTCGTTCCACCCCCATTTCGGCTTCACCAGCATGCCTTCCTTATATAAAAAAGGCAGCTGGAACAAAAACTGGATCAGACCACCGAGGAACACCCCCAATGCCAAGCCAATTTCAGGCTGTTCGAGGTTAGGTGAAACAAACCAGGCACAACCAATGATCGCGACATTGAGAAACACTGGGGTAAATGAAGAAACGGCAAATTTCCCCAAGGTGTTGAGGATCGCCCCCGACAGAGCAACGAAGGTGATGAACCACAGGTACGGGAAGGTAATTTTCAGCAGCAGGCTGGCCAGCTCAAATTTCGGCGCCGACGGGCCATCGTTTAGCCAGTCGATAAACCACCCGGCCCCGAACAAGGCCGTGACCACGCCCGAGCCGACTATGCCCAGCAGGGTCACCACAGTGACAATCACGCCCAAGGTCCCCGACGCCCGGGCAATCAATTGCCGGGTACGATCTATCTCGCCAGAAGCATGGTATTCAGTCAGAACCGGAACAAAGGCTTGCGAAAAGGCCCCCTCGGCAAACAGCCGCCGCAGAAAATTGGGGATTTTATTGGCAAAGAAGAAAACATCGGCCGCAGCCCCGGCCCCCATCAGGTTGGCAACAACGACATCGCGCACCAAACCAAGCACCCGAGAGACCAATGTCATGGTGCTGACAATCAGTCCTGAGCGCAAAAGACGCTTGCTCACAAAAAAAACCTCATAAAGATGGCCCCAAAAGGTGACTTCCGTAGCCAAATGCTGGTAAAATCTGCCGCCATATTAACCGTGTTAATCCGCAAGTGCCAATTCAATTGGTTAGGCGGTTATTTGCACAAATCATTTGACAATCTTTGGCTAAACAGGCATAGTCCTCGGCCTTAAAATGTCACCGTACCAAGTTTTGGAGTTATACCCTTGGCTAACATCAAATCTGCTAAGAAACGTGCGATCACTTCTGAAAAACGTCGCCAGCACAACGCTAGCCGTCGTTCAATGATGCGTACTTTCTTCAAGAAAGTTATTGCTGCTATCGAAGCGGGCAACAAAGAAGCTGCTACTCAAGCTTTCGCTGAAATGCAACCTGTTATGGATCGCATGGCTACTAAAGGCCTGATCCACAAAAACAAAGCTGCACGTCACAAAGCTCGTCTAGCTGCGAAAATCAAAGCTCTTTAATTTGAGTTTCTGATTTTGATAAAAAAACCGGCTTACGCCGGTTTTTTTATATCTGCTTATCCGCAATCGAATCGCTGCGCTGCGCTGCGCTGCTAGGCTCCACAATACATCTTGTGTAGCAACTGCATCATTGCTTTGACCTCGTCGCTCTTGAGGCGGTAATACACCGTCTGAGCAACCTTCCTTGTTTCTACTAGGCCATCGCGCCGCAACCACGCCAAATGCTGTGACAATGCCGACTGACTGATCCCCAGTCGCTCACTCATCATGCCGACCGACATTTCTTCCTCCAGCAAGTAGCACAGGATGAATAAACGCCGCTCATTGGCCATTGCTTTTAGCAGAGCTACGGCTTTAGGGGCATTTTGCTCCATTTGCTGTAGTTCCATACTGCTACCACCAGTCAATTAAGTTAACGCTAATGTACTTAATTTAAACATGGTTTTCTAGCACACAGTATGGATATTTGAATTAAACGAACAAAAACCAGCAACTTTATTTAAACAGTTTTCTAAAGTCCGCCTCACAAATGCGTTTTACCGCAGGGTGCATGATCATCCGTTCAGCGAAAATGACGTAATACTCTTCTTTGATCTCTTTGACCCGCTTTACCTCACGGATATTATGGGCCGTATCTTCCAATTCGGCCGCATAGATCGACGGCGCGACAAACATTGACTGCTGATACAGGCCAAAGGCCTTCATCAGTGCGGCATCATCGAACTCGCCAAGGATATTTGGGGTGATCCCCATCTGGTCGAACCAATGGATTAGCTTACGCCCCATCGCAGTGCGTCGGCCCGGTATTAGCAGCTTGTAATCTTCAATGCAGGCAGGGAAGTTCAGTGGCTTGTCTGGTTCGTTGCAGAAAAAGCTCATGGTCGACTCACCCAGCTTCTTACTGTAGAGCCCCGGGCTCTGGGTAGAGTCCACCGGACAATCCGACAAGATCATATCCAGCTTGTGCTGCGACAGCTGCTCCAGCAGCATTTCGTGGGTCGATTCATAGCAACGCAGGTGAATACGCTCGTCTTCCGGCAAGCCTTCCATCAACACTTTGCTGACCAAGCGCTTTGACAACGCATCGGCCACCCCGACTTCCAACAGCAAGTTCTCGCGCTGGGTGTAATTGACGATATCCAACATCTCGTAGCTGAGGTCGAACATCTTATCGGCATATTTAAAGACCAGCTGGCCTAACTCTGTCGGCTCGATGTTACGGCCAACACGTTTGGTCAGTTTGCCTTTGAGGCGCTCTTCCAGCGCCCTGATCTGTCCGGTGACCGTCTGCGGAGCCAAAAACAACGCATCGGCAGCCTTGGTGACTGAGCCCTGCTTGCAAACCATCCAGAAGTAATAGAGGTGGTTGTAGTTAAGGTGAGACATGTTTAGCTACCATTTTCCATAAACAGTGTATTTCCAATCGGGATAGGCAATGGCCAACTCGGAGGTGAAACAACCGAATACAAGAGGAGTTTGCGGTAACGGAGTTACCAAAATGCTGATGACGTAGTCAGTCGCCATAACCAGCAACTTAGGCCTGATTAATGCTGATTGGAAATAAAGCTACCAAAAAATAAAAATCCCAGAAGCCAGCTTACGCTTAGCTTCTGGGTGCTTCAACTGTAATTATTCATTCACCAATGAAATATTACACTTATTCAGTGTCTATACACCGAAAAAAGCGATCAATCTGCAGGTAATGCGGTCTTAGGCTCAATCGATGTCATTTTTCGGTAGCGCTCTCCTACCCGCTGCTCCAATGCCCGGGAACGGAATGGGCTATCGTTTTCCACCATTGCTGTCGTTTCGCCAGCCGATTTACCGTGGTTGACACCGGCCAGGTAAGCTTGGCAAATCTCAGTGCTGCTGTCTTGATCGCAACTTTGGTAATCCGGTACGGCCATCGCTGTCGCTGATATCATGATCCCGACAATAATCAATGCGCGTTTCATATTACACCTCCATTTTCCTTGGCAACACTCCTTGGCAGCGACCGGCTTAGCATCATGTAACCCAATACCGCGGATACTGTCGATCCCAATAGGATTCCCAAACGAGAGTAAGTACTGAAGTCCTCAGGGGCACCGACAAAAGCCAGTGACGAAATGAAAATGGACATGGTAAAGCCGATACCACACAGTACTGAGACCGCAAAGATCTGTCTAAAGCCAATTCCTTCCGGCATGCTCGCCAGGCCGGTTTTGATCGCCAGATAGCTCGCGGTGAAGATACCAAGCGGCTTGCCAATCATCAGCCCCAGCGCGATACCTAGAGGCAACATGGACGTTAGGCCCGCCAAAGAGACCCCTTCCAATGAGATCCCGGCATTGGCAAAGGCAAACACAGGCAAAATCAGGAAGGCGACATACGGATGCAATGCATGCTCCATTTTCTTAAGCGGCGAATGCTGATCAGATAAACCGCCTTCGCCCGACAGCGGGATAGCAAAGCCCAGCACCACACCAGCCAATGTGGCGTGCACCCCTGACTTCAAGACGCTAATCCAGAGGATCAAGCCAACAACAACGTACCATGAGACCTTGGTGACGTTTTTGGCGTTCATAACAAAGAGAGCAGCCGTTGCAGCAAAGGCCACAGCCAA
This sequence comes from Photobacterium gaetbulicola, assembly GCF_003025515.1. NCBI lineage: Bacteria > Pseudomonadati > Pseudomonadota > Gammaproteobacteria > Vibrionales > Vibrionaceae > Photobacterium > Photobacterium gaetbulicola. The sequence continues at coordinate 114,287 of NZ_PYME01000009.1, forward strand.
CGCCAAGGTAGACAAATCACTGCTGTAGAACAGCGCTATGATCACAATTACCCCAAGATCGTCAATAATCGCCAATGCCAGCAAAAAGACTTTGAGGCTCACCGGTACTCGGCTGCCGAGCAGGGCCATGATCCCCAACGCGAAAGCAATATCGGTTGCAGCCGGAATCGCCCAGCCCTGAACGGCAAGGGGATCGGCAAAATTAAACAGCACGTAAACCAACGCTGGCGCAATCATGCCGCCGACAGCTGCAATGGCCGGGAAGATCGCTTTTTCTTTGGTATTCAGCGCCCCTTCGATGAGTTCACGCTTGACTTCCAAGCCGATTAGCAAGAAAAACACAGCCATCAGACCATCGTTGATCCAATGTGAAATAGATAAGCCCGCAACGTAAGTGTGCAGGGTTCCGTTATACAGATCCTGCAATGGCGAGTTCGCAATCATCATAGCCATCGCTGCCGCGATGATCAGGATTATCCCACCAGCAGACTCTAGTTTTAAAAATTTACGAATCGCATCGGTCATTGACCGGAACTCCTTTGCGTGAAACAAATGTCACAATAAAAATGTAAATTTAGTTTAGTCGTCACAGCACTAAACTGTTAAATCGTTTGTTCAGAAGATAAACATCGGTAAAACCGAGCAATACATCACCAAGACAAGCAATATCCGTACTGTGTTTTTTTTACCCTGTCATATTGGCCACTCAATACTGTGTGAAAAACGGGCAACTTTCATTAATTCCACAAAAACAACGAATGGCAAGAGAAAAAAATCAAAGCTCACCATCAATTTTACAAATCAATAAAAACAATTATAAATCAATAAATTAAAACCATAGTAAATTATTCATTACAGCGAAAAGCATCGCTCCTCATCGCAAAATGAGCACAAACTTACTTTGTGACAGTAACTGTCATATTTCTGAAATATTCGATCTCTAACATCGCCCCCAGATTTCAAAAATATGAAACCCAAAAGACATATTCCTGTCATGGAGAAATGATTATGACTACCCAAGCCTCTACTGCTGAACAGCCAATGAACAGCTCTATGCGCTGGGTCCGCTGGGCTAACCTGGCGTTCATGCTTTACGTTCTACTTGTTGCTGTCTCTGTCGTGAGCAGCGGCTTCAAACTATCTGTTGGTGAACAAGCTAAAACGCTGTTTGAGTTTGCCTCGCATCCGATTGCTGGCTTGATGATCGGCTTGGTAGCAACATCGCTTATCCAGTCGTCAAGTACAGTAACCTCTATCATTGTCGGCTTGGTAGCTGGTGGCCTGCCGGTTGAGACGGCGATTCCGATGGTCATGGGTGCTAACATGGGGACAACTCTGACCAATACCCTCGTTAGCCTGGGTCATGCCCGTTGTAAAGACGAGTTCCGCCGCGCTTTTGCCAGTGCCACGATTCATGACTTCTTTAACCTGCTAGCGGTTGCAATCTTCCTTCCGCTGGAAATGATGTTCGGTCTGCTGGATAAAATCTCCACCTGGCTGGTATCGCCGATGATGGGCACAGCCAACATGGACATGGGTGGCATGAACTTCATGAAGGTACTGACAGGCCCGGGCGTAAACCTGATCAAGGGCCCACTGGCCGGCTTTGGCACCATGGGTGGCGTGTTCATGATCTTGATTGGTATCGGCCTGATTTTTGTCTCTATCACTGCCATGGGCAAGCTAATGCGTAGCCTGATGGTAGGCCGTGCTCGTGAAATCCTAAAAAGCGCGATTGGCCGCGGTCCAATCCACGGTATCGCTTCAGGTACAGTCGTCACAGTTCTGGTTCAGTCATCATCGACCACAACCAGCCTGATGGTACCGCTGGTAGGTACCGGTGTACTGAAAGTACGTGATGTTTACCCGTTCACGCTAGGCGCTAACATCGGTACCTGTATCACGGCTCTGCTGGCTGCAACCGCAGTATCGGGGGAGTACGCAGTGTTTGCTCTACAAATCGCACTGGTACACCTTGCGTTCAACCTGCTGGCAACAGTCCTAATCTACGGTGTACCGTTCCTACGTGAACTGCCACTGAAAGGGGCCTTCTACCTAGGCGAAATCGGTACTAAGAGCAAAGCCGCAGTTGCTGGTTACATCGCCCTGGTATTCGTGGTAATCCCTGGCTCAATCCTAGCGCTGACCGCATAAGCTAAAAGCCAAAACACTGATCAAAACCCCGCTCCGGCGGGGTTTTTTGTTGGTTGAAAAAGTGGTGCTGTGGTGCTGTGGTGCTGTGGTGCTGTGGTGCTGTGGTGCTGTGGTGCTGTGGTGCTGTGGTGCTGTGGTGCTGTGGTGCTGTGGTGCTGTGCAGGCTTGCTCAGAAGGCTATTTTAGTCAAGCAATCTATCTTCATTTTTGATCGTCAAACGCCCTCCTAATTCGAATAATCTATGTGCAAATCCATAGAGCTATCGAACCACAGTACCGCTACTCTTTACCGCTCTAAGCCCCAAAAAAGCCCCTAAAAGAGGCTTTTAGGGGCAAAAATATGTTTCTGCGGCAATATTTTGTTACCCGCAGCAAGGTTTCTATACAGAAAAAGGGTACTTAATTGGGCCGTGATGCTGGTAGCCCACCACCTCGAAATCATCCATAGTGACCCAGGTTTCCAGATCTTCCAGCGATTTGATCTCTGGGTTGATCTTCAGTTGCGGTGACGGAAACGGCTCGCGCTTGAGTTGGACATCACGCATCAGTTCAAGCTGATCTTCGTAGATGTGGGCATTAACAATCTTGTGGTAAGCCTGACCCGGCTTATGGCCGGTAATCTGGGCCACCAATGCCAGTAGAGCAAAGACCTGGATCTGGTTGAAGTTCAGTCCCAGCGGGACATCACAAGAGCGCTGGTAACTCGTCAAGTGCAGGGTGTCACCGACCAGAGAGAACGTATGGGTATGCATGCACGGACGTAGACAGCCCATATCAAACTCACCAGGGTTGTAAAAAGTCAGGATCTCACCGCGGTCATCAATACCCTTGCTCAGGTTATCGATGATCTTACGCAGTTGGTCTATCGTGCTGCCATCGGGCTTCTGCCAGCTACGCCCCTGTACCCCATAAACGCGGCCCATATCATCCTCGCCCTTGCGGTGCGGGTTGGCTAGCCATGCTGCATTGTCATTGGCGTTCATGTCCCAGGTCTTAGTGCCCAGGGCACGGAAGTCAGCCGCATTGTCATAACCACGGATATAGCCCAGCATTTCGGCAATCGCCGCTTTCCAGAAGCTCTTGCGGGTGGTGATCAGCGGAAACTGGTTGTTGGCAACATCATAGTTCAAGTCGGCATTGATCACGGTCAGGCAACGCTTGCCTGTTCGCTCGTTCTCAACCCACACTCCTTCGTCCACAATGCGCTGGCAAAGCGCGAGGTATTGTTTCATGGTTCCGCTGGCCCTAATTCAAAAATAAAGTGGGCCAATTCTACACGAATTCTTGGTCGGGTATAAAAAAAAGGGCAGCCCCAAGGCTGCCCTGTCATCATCTGGCGAAATTAAGCCGCCTTACCTTTCGGTTGGCACTTGTAGGCCCACAGTATCATCAGAGCACCACCAATGACCATTGGCAATGACAAAATCTGCCCCATACTGATCCAACCGGCAAACAGGCCAAGGTGCGCATCCGGCTCGCGGAAGTACTCAGCAATAAAGCGGAACACCCCGTAGCCAAACAAGAACAGCCCCGATACCGCCCCAGCCGGGCGCGGCTTGCGAATAAAGAGATTAAGAATAATCAGCAGTAAGAAGCCTTCCATGAAGAACTGATATAACTGCGAAGGATGGCGAGGCAAATCCCCACCTGTTGGGAAGATCATGGCCCAAGGCACGTCGGTGACACGCCCCCATAGCTCCCCGTTAATAAAGTTGCCCAAACGCCCTACCGCCAAGCCAAAAGGCACTAGCGGGGCAACAAAGTCGGCGACATTGAAAAAGGTACGGTTATGCTTACGCGCATACCAGAACAAGGCCGCAATCACCCCGAGTAACCCGCCGTGGAACGACATCCCGCCGGTCCAGACCTTGAACAAGTACAGCGGATTATCCAAAAACAGCGGGAAGTTATAGAACAGCACGTAGCCAATACGCCCCCCCAGTACCACGCCGAGGAAGCCAGCAAACAACAAGTCACTGACCTGCTCGCGAGTCCAACCACTGCCCGGCTTGTCCGCCCGGCGGTTGGCCAACCACATGGCAAATACAAACCCCAATAAATACATCATGCCATACCAGCGGATGGCTAACGGCCCGATCTCAATCAACACCGGATCAATATTCGGAAACGTTAAATAACCTTGGCTCATCAATCTTATCTCTATACTTCACAGGCAGTAGGCCTATGATGACTACCCCATAAACATTTTGATACTGATAAACAGTAAAAAAACAGCAAATATTTTCTTTAGCACCGGTGTTGGCAAGTGGCTTACCCACGCGGCACCATAGCGTGTTGTCTGCATTGAGACCAGGACTATCCCGAGTAACGCCGGCAAATAGACATAACCCAAGCTCATCGGTGGCAAAGTCTGCTCACCAACTCCCGCCAGCACAAACCCGCTCATTCCCGCAATCGCAATCAGCGCCCCGGAGAAAGAAGCACAGCCTATTGCCCGTCGCATTTCTACCCCATGCCAATTGAGAAACGGCACAGTCAGCGAACCGCCGCCAATCCCGGCTAGACTGGACACCACGCCAATCATCCCACCCGAGCAAAAAGTTCCCACGCCTCCGGGCAAATCACGCTGGCTGCTAAATCGCATCGACAGCAGCATTTGGGTTGCCAGCAATAACACAATAATGGCAAAAATTTTCGGTAGCAGCGAGGTTGGTACCAGCTCGGCAACAAAACTGCCGCCCAGTCCCCCCAATACCACTCCCGGCGCCAAGCTACGGACAATAGCTAAATCGACATTACCGAGCCGGAAATGGTTGCGTGCCGACGATCCCGATGTCAGCACAATACTGGCAAGGGACGTACCCAAGGCAATATGCATCACCAAGTTAGCTTCGACCCCGGCTTGCGGCAACAGCCAGACCAGCGCTGGCACCACCAGCAACCCGCCACCGATCCCAAGCAAGCCGGCTAAAATACCGACAATGGCACCCAACACCAAACAGCAGGCAAATACCCACAGCTCATTGCCATACAAAACCAACATGTCGGCCATACTACTCACACCAACCCGCTAAGACCACGAAGCTACTTACCCGCACGAATAAATCCGCCCAAGCCGTGGCCGTCAACAAATTCGATCGTATTACGCCTGACCTCATCGGCATAGGTGGCCGACAGGGCGTAATCGGCCAACTGCTTCATGTCATCGACCGAAACGTGGCGCAGCATGTATTTTATCTTGGCAACATTGCGGGTATTCATACTGAGCGACCGGTACCCCATGCCGACCAGCAACAAAGCGCCAATCGGATCACCGGCCAGCTCGCCACACACACTGACCGGTAATTGCAGCTGCTGGCTGACATCAATAATATGCTTGAGCGCATGGATCACCGACGGGTGCAACGCATCATAGACACCGGCAACCCGCGAATTGTTCCGGTCAACCGCCAACAAATACTGGGTCAGGTCGTTGCTTCCGACAGAAATATAATCCACCCGCCCTTTCAGTACCGGTAGCTGGTAGAGAATGGATGGGACTTCGATCATGATCCCAATCCGAGGCCGACGTAATACCCTCCCCTGCTCGGCCGCAGTTTTCGCGACTTCGGTATAGGCTCGCTCAATCAGCGTCAGCGACTCGTCCAGCTCAGCAATGCCGGAGATCATCGGCAGCAGGATATCCATGTTGTCGTGGCCGATACTGGCTTTGAGCATCGCCCGCACCTGGATCAGGAAGATTTCAGGATGATCCAAGGTAAAGCGGATCCCTCGCCAGCCCAAAAACGGGTTATCCTCCTCAATCGCCAAATAGGGCAGCGGTTTATCACCACCGATGTCCAGGGTGCGCATAACCACCGGCTTGCCACTATAGGTTTCGAGGATCGACTGGTATTGCTGGGTCTGCTCTTCTTCCGACGGGAAACTGCGCTGCAACAAGAACGGTACCTCGGTCCGATACAAGCCAACCCCGTCTACACCGCGGTTGACGGCAATACTGGTATCGGCGCTAAGGCCGGCATTGAGAAAAATGTGGATCCGCTCACCATCCAGTGTCGCCGCCGGTTTATCCAACCCGGTTTCAACCACTGCTGCCAATTCCTGCTCTTCCTTCTGCAGGCGCAAGTATTCAGCCAGCACATGCCGGTTCGGGTTGACCAGCAGGTCGCCACGGTAGCCATCGACAATGACCAGGCTGTTGTGGATTTTCTCCGGCACAAAATCGACCCCCATCACCGCGGGGATCCCCAGAGCTCTGGAAAGAATCGCGGCATGGGAGTTGGCCGCACCTTCCTGGGATACGACGGCAGCCAGCTTATCGCGCGGCACGCTGGCCAGCATGGCGGCGGTCAGCTCGCGGGTCAACAGAACAACCGGCTCCTCCCAAGACAGTTCGGAAACCTCTTCATTGGCCAGAAAGAACAGCAACCGCTGGCCTAGCTCACGAATATCCTGCGCCCGCTCCTTGAGGTAGGCGTCCTCCATATTGGCGAAGCGGGCAGAGTAGGTTTCCACCACTTGGCGGATCGCCCACTCGGCCAAATCACCACCGGCAATTTTGTGGAACAGATCCTTTCTCAGCATGGGATCATTGAGCAGGTGGCTGAACAGGTCAAATATGGCCAGCGTTTCCTTGTGCAGCTCACTGTCGAAGCGCTTGCGCAGGCGGCGAAACTCAGCGCTTGCCATTTCGATAGCAATGGTCAAACGCTCTTGTTCCGCTTCGCGATCCAGGCAGGAGGCCGGGGCCACGTGTTCCAGCCGAGGCTGGTTGTCATCCCACCAGGCGCGAGCAACTGCCACCCCGGTGGAGGCTGCAGAGCCTACCAAGTGAAGGCCGTTGTGCTGATCCGGCCACATTCCCTGCGCCTTGGCATGGGCAAGCAACACGGCCAGCTGCGCGGCCAACGTCACCATGAAGGATTCTTCACTCTCGTCGAACTCGCGCTGCTCACGCTGCTGGATCACCAGTACACCAAGGACTTGGCGCTGATGAATAATCGGCGTACCAAAAAAGGAGCTGAAAGACTCTTCCCCGATCCCGGGGAGATGTTTGAAATGGGGATGATGCCGGGCATCGGCAACGTTAATTGGTTCCGCCCTGTCGGCCACCAAGCCAACCAACCCTTGGCCAAAAGGCAAGCCAACATAACGATGGGGCTTTCTCAACCCCTTGGTCGCCATCAAAGTAAAACGCTGGCGCTGCTGATCCGCAATGTAGACCGAACAACACTCGGTCTTCATGGCCTTGCAGGTGCTGATCACCAGTTGTTCGAGGGCATCAAGCAGACTCGGGGCCGCCGCCACCTTCTCAACAATTTCTCTTAGTTGCGTCAGCATAATCCGCCCCGCTCCCTACCAACTGACTTAGCCGCGCTTGCCCCGGCGCTTTTTTCGTTCTTTGCGCTCTTTAAAAGGCATGGCTATGGCAGCAAATTCTTTTAATGCTCTGCGATATACATCTCGCTTGAAAGACACAACCTGCCGCACGGGATACCAATAGCTGACCCAGCGCCAACCATCAAACTCCGGCGTACTGCCACGTTGCATATTCACCTTAGACTCATCGCATTCTAGACTGAGCAGAAACCACTTCTGCTTTTGCCCGATACAAACCGGCTTGGAATCCCAGCGAACCAGCCGCTTGGGTAATTTGTAACGTAGCCAATGGCGGCTAGACGCCACAATCCGTACATCCTTCTTGGTTAGCCCTACTTCCTCGTATAATTCCCGATACATGGCTTGCTCAGGGGTCTCCCCCTCATCAATCCCACCTTGCGGAAACTGCCAGGAATGTTGTCCATATCGTCGAGCCCAGAATACTTGGCCATGGCTATTACAGATCACAATACCCACATTTGGGCGGTACCCATCGCCATCAATCACTGGACGACCTCAATTAAATCTCTATTAATAGTGATTTTTTCACAGACAACCCTATGGGTAAACAAACATTGTTATTTATCCGTCTATTTTCCTAGCTGAGCCTCACAATATGGATAACTTTTCGCTGCTGGATACTTTATAAACATCACAATGAGACATAGACCACATTTATACACGATTTCTGTGGATAGAATTGTGAAGAAGCCGTCAATCCCGTGGGTTAGTGTATCAAACGCAACAACAAAAGGACGGGTCACCACTGCATAAAAACCCAATAAAAACCTTACTAAACATACACTAAAGCATAAAAATCGAGTTACAGCGCCACTTTATAACAAGATCATCCCTGCCACATTTTTAGATCGGTCAAAGATCAACCACCCAGCATTTTATCCACATCAAAAAGCACCAACCACTCAAAAAACCACCATCCAACTGGTCAAATTACCAACCAACCCCTGTATAAATGCACAGATGAGGTATAATAAAGTTTTTTGCCACCCAACCCTGTGGATAACTGGGGAATAGGATCCTCCACCGCGGCTATGGTAGGATCGCCTGCCATACAGAAGGTAAACACCATGCAACCGACCCCGAAGACTGAACAGGAACTTTTGATGCGTGCCAACGCACTGGCCGGGATGACCCTCGGTGAACTGGCGCAAATAGCCAATATCACTGTCCCGCCAGATCTGCGACGTGACAAAGGCTGGGTGGGTCAACTGCTGGAATGGCACCTCGGTGCCAGTGCTGGCAGCAAGCCGGTACCAGACTTCGCGGACCTCGGCATTGAGCTCAAGACCATTCCGGTCGGGTATCACGGCAGGCCATTGGAAACCACCTTCGTTTGTGTGGCTCCGCTGATAGGGCTGCACGGCCTGTGCTGGGAAAACAGTCATATTCGCCACAAGCTGGCCCGGGTGCTGTGGATCCCGGTAGAGGGTGAGCGCGATATTCCCTTGGCCGAACGCCATGTCGGCTCTCCGCTGCTGTGGAGCCCTTCGGCAGAAGAGGAGCAGCAACTAAGGCAAGACTGGGAAGAGCTGATGGATATGATCGTGCTCGGCCAGGTCGAGCAGATCACTGCCCGCCACGGCGAAGTGCTGCAACTGCGTCCGAAAGCCGCCAACAGCAAAGCGCTGACAGAAGCCTACGGTGCCAACGGCCAGCCGATAAAGACCCTGCCGCGAGGCTTTTACCTCAAGACCCACTTCACCGCCGGCTTGCTGGAAAAGTACTTTATTCTGTAAAGCGGCTTACAAGGCGATGGTCATATCTTCCCGGCATTGGCTGAGCTGGCCGTCAGGCGAGAACTCATCATAGGGATCAATCACCCGGAGCGTCACACTGGTGATCCCCAGCGGGCGTAATAACTCCCCTGCCTGTTCGATCGACTGGAACTTAACCATCTCCCCGCTATCGGTCTTGAGCGGCTCGAGGTGGTGCTTGTACTCCACCTCAAGCAGATAATCGGAACATCCAGCATAGCTGGTCAGGATGCATGCCGGAATCGACCCGGTGCCCGCTTTGGTCCAGTGCTTCAATTGTGACAGTTTCATGCCCCCTCCCCAACCTTACCCGACAAAGGTTAACTATTGGCCACAAAGCCGAACCCGGCAAGGTCAAGTGCGAGACAGCTCAATGTGTTGTGGGTCTTCTCACAGTATAGAACTCGCGTTATAGTCGAAGAGAGAACATCTGATGAGTCCAAGGAGGGCTAATGAAATACCACAAGATCCCCCACTCGAGTCTTGAGGTCAGCAAAATCTGCCTCGGGACCATGACCTTCGGTGAACAGAATAACGAGCAAGACGCGCACAGCCAGCTTGACTTGGCTTTTGAACGCGGGATCAACTTCATCGATACTGCCGAGATGTATCCTGTCCCACCAAATAGAGAAACCCAGGGGCTGACAGAAACTTTTATTGGCAACTGGTTGAAAAACAAAGGGGTGAGGGATAAGGTGGTTCTCGCCACTAAAGTCGCTGGCCCGCGTAACCTCCCCTACATCCGGCCGGAGATGGCCCTCGACCGACGCAATATCCACGATGCGGTTGAAGCCAGCCTCAACCGGCTGCAAACCGACTATATCGATCTCTACCAGTTACACTGGCCGCAGCGTGAAACCAACTGCTTCGGCCAACTCAACTACCAATACCAAGAAGATCACTCCGGTGTGACCCTGACCGACTCGCTCGACGCATTAGCCGAACTGGTCCGGGCCGGAAAAATCCGCTATATCGGCTTGTCCAACGAAACCCCATGGGGCGTGATGTCTTTTTTGCGCTTGGCCGAAAAGCACGACCTGCCAAGGGTTGTGACCATCCAGAACCCGTACAACCTACTCAACCGCAGCTTTGAAGTCGGCCTGTCCGAAATCAGCCACCATGAAGGCGTCGAGCTTCTGGCCTACTCACCGCTGGCATTTGGTACCCTGAGCGGCAAGTACCTCAATGGTGCACGCCCGCAAGGCGCTCGCTGTTCCCTGTTCGAGCGCTTCTCGCGTTACTTCAAACCACAAGGGATTGCCGCGACCGAGGCCTATGTCAACCTTGCCCATGAGCACGGATTAGATCCGGCCCAGATGGCACTGGCTTTCGTCAACCAGCGCCCCTTCGTCGCCAGCAATATCATTGGCGCGACGACACTTGAGCAGCTCAATGCCAATATCGATAGTCTGGATATTGAACTGAACACCGAGGTGATGGAGGCGCTGCAAGAGATCGGCATTCAGTATTCCAACCCTTGCCCATAACTCCCTCAAGCCCCTGCGGCAACTCGCAGGCAAAAAAAAGCCCCCGTAATACGGGGGCCGAAAAACATTAGCTCAACCAACTTAGGTAGACACCTTTGTTGATGCCCGGCTACTTTACCTAAGCCTCGCCAAAGGCTCTAGAGCGTATTCGTCGCAAAGCGTTGGTAAATGTTACAAGCCGTGACGGGCTACGGCGGTTGCTAACAGTTCGTCATACTTTCCCCCCGCCAACGCATCGCGGGGGAGGCATCACGTCACAAGTCTTGATTTATATTCCCGCCTCAGGTGTCGTACCTTACGAACCGCTGAAGGGCTCAGTTGATCTTGAGAAATACGGAACTCGTTATCAACCCCGATATCTTTGAGCATATGTGCTGAAAGGGGATAGGGCATGTGTACCTGAATACGGCGGTGTTCCCTTCGCCACTGAGCGTCCTCGCGTTTAACATCAAGCTGAACAAGAAAGACTGCAAGGCGTAAATAGACTGATTGGCGCATAATCGTGCTCTCCATATAAATGATAGATAGTAGGAGGGACACAGATCCTGCCGTTTAGGCTGACAACATAAGTCAATAACTTAACTAGCCGCGACAGAAATCCGCGGCCCATTGACACAGCGGATTGCCGTTAATGATTAGGTTTGATGCTGGTATCACCGCAAGAACAGGTGTGCGACATCATGACAGTAATTGGCATATCAGTTCCTCCGGCAATAAGTTATAAAGATGTGAAATATGGGGTTATTGTAACAAGCGCCGAATACAAAACAACCACTTAGGCAGTAAATGATGACAAAAACAACAATACTCTAACTCTGCCGATGAAAGGCCGACTTTGATGAATTATTCACCAGCATCCGGGCCGATTCCAGTCTATGACACCTTACCTATCCTGCCGAAGGTGTTTGGGTGGGGGGACCAGATCATGCTTGTTAAGTAGGCGGTACATCGTTGCCCTTGAAATACCGAGCTCTCTGGCCGCGGCGGAAATCTGTCCTTTGTTGTTTTCGAGTACCGCCAAGATTGCTCCACGCTCAGAATCAGAGCGGATTTCCTTGAGGCTTTGCTTGTCATCCATCGTTCTCGGCAGATCAAGATGCTCCACGTCGAGTATCTTGTCATCACTCAACAGAATCGCCCGCTTGATATGGCCTATCATCTCCCGAACATTGCCTGGCCACGAATAGTTCATCAGCAACTGGCCCGCTTCCGGTGATAGCTTTTTGACCGGGCTGTTATACTGCCGGGCAAATTTAAGCATGAAAAATTCGGCCAGCAACACGATATCTTCCCCCCGCTCGCGCAGCGTGGGTACCGTGATCCCAAACGCACTGAGCCGATAATACAACTCCTCGCAGAGCAAACCTGACGCCAGCAGTTCATCCTGGGTATAGCGAGTAGACACCATCAAACGGATATCGGCGCTCACTCTCCTACCGGTTTCAGTCGTCAAGCTTTCATCACGCAGGAAACGGACCAAATCCTGTTGCCGGGCTAGGTCAAGGTGGGTGATTTCATCGAGGAACAATACCCCGCCATCCGCCGCTTGCAGACTGCACTTAGGCTGGTTCTCCGCCCCCACATCCACCATCCAGCTTTCGGTCAGCGACTCGCAATTGACACAGACAAAAGCCTCTCTACCACGCGTCGACGCTTGGTGGATAGCCCGGGCAACCAATTCCTTACCCGTCCCTATTTCCCCCTGGACCAAGACTGGGAGCTCCGTCATGGCGATCCGCTTTACATGGTGGCGAAGACTTTTCATTGCAGCCTGCTCACCCTGCAAGCCCGACTGACCGAACACACCAAGTTGCGGCCAGACCCGCCGCTCAAGCTGCAGCATCCCGCGTTGGTGGCCAATCGTATCGAGCAGTTGGGACTCCGGGACGGGATCGGTAAAGTAGTCAATGCAGAAGTTGAGGATAAATTGGCATATCACATCATGGTCCAACTGACGCTCGTGGACCAGCGCCAGCCATCGGACTTGTTTATTACGGTTCACCAAGCCAGCCACCCCTTGTAGGCTGAACTCGTCCCGGGTGAGATCGACCACGCCGATGCAGGGACCCACCTCCAGCAACAGTGATTCGGCGGCACGGAGATCGTAACAGCGATGGCAAGCCCAACCCGCTTGCTCCAGCATTTTTATCCACGCTGGTGCACCGCCCCCCAAGATCACCAAAGTCCCCAATACAGTGCTGCTTCCATTTGCTCTTTTCATCCGCGATACCTCTCGGCCAGTGCATCCATGCAGACGAGGGACTTATACAGACATCGGCTCACCCATGCCCAAACCACGTTATCCCCAACCCACGAACACGATCCAATCAATGCGCAATTAATTTAATAATAAAATTGTAGCTAAATCTGGCGATTGGAAGAAATATTGGACGCAAATAAAAAAAAGCGCCCGGAGGCGCTTTCAATTTTCAACATGTCCAGCTATGTTTCTTAGCTCACAGTGACACGCTCGGACTGCGGTTCGGCATCAGCTTCAACGCTGCCTATTTCATTTTCTGATTTAGCCACAATAGTATTGACTGCAGTATCACCAACCACGTTCGAGCTGGTACAGAACATATCATTGATACGATCAACCGCTGCAACAATCGCAAGCCCTTCTGGCGGCAGACCCAGCTGGTGCAACAATACACCAACCATCACCACACCACCGCCCGGTACCCCACCGGCACCGATAGACAGCAACAGGATGGTCAGGCCGAGGGTAAAGATATCCGCGCTGTTGATTGGCTGGCCAAACGCATTGGCAACAAACAGGGTAGCTAAAGCAATATAGATAGACACACCGGACATATTCATGGTCGCACCAAGAGGCACACCGAAGCCTGCCACAGACTTAGACACACCAATCTTGTCAGTCAGGGTCCGCATGGTCACCGGAATCGTGGCGTTCGAGCTCGCGGTTGATAGCGAGAACAGGATCTGCTCGCGGGTATGGCGCAGGAAAGCACTCGGCTTAATGCCAGTAGTCAGGCCTACCATCATTGGATAGAAGAAGAAAATCCAGAACACCAGCATCGAGACAACCAAGGCAACATAACCGGCTACCGACATCAGGGTATTGGCATCCAAGGTGGCACCCAGTTGGATCATCAGTGCAAATACACCGAATGGTGCCAGGCTCATGACCAGCCCGACCAACTTCATCATGATTTCGTTGGCCATTTTGAACGTCTTGATTGCAGGGCCGCCACGGGTGTCAAGCGCCTGAATGGCCAGGCCAGTCAGGATCGCCATGAAGATGATCTGCAGCATGTCGCCATTGGCAAACGCCTGTACCGGATTGCTCGGTACGATGTTGACGATCAGGGAAAAGATATCCGGCGTTTCGGTCGTGGTCAGCTGCACAGCCTCAGTCACCGTACCGGCCAAGTTAGCCCCCGCACCCGGCTGGATAATCATGCCAATAGTCAGGGCTGCGGTGATCGCGATGATAGTATTAATAATGTAGAGGGCAAAGGTTTTACCACCAAGGCGACCAAATGCGGTAATGTCTTTCAGTTCAACGATGCCGCAAACTATCGACACATACACCAACGGCACGACCAACAATTTGATCAGCGAAACAAACATGCCGCCAGCCCCTTCAGCCAGGCCGAGCACATAAGTATCCATCAAGGTCACGCCGTTGAACAGGTACTGTATTGCCGTACCGATAATCAGGCCGGCAAACAGGCCTGCAAAAATCTTTCCTGATAGCGATTTCTTCATCGTCCATCTCCAGTCTGTTGTGCTTGTAAAAACTCTGTTTACTTGTTGTTCCCGCTGTCCATCGCGAGATTGAGCGTCATTTTACACAGCAACATCAAACTTAAAAGAACAATTTTTACAATTTAGCTACAGTTGAAATACAATGTTAATTACCGCCATTTCACGAAAAATACAAAATAAAACACCAAAACCCATACAAAACGGCAACTTATTTGCACCATCATTAGCAGAAAGTATGGCGGCATATTGGCCGATCTACAGTCTTGTCAATTACGGAAAACGTGTGCTCTGTCACATGCAAAAATTCACTATATGAACATTTTTCCACCGCCTTTATTATCGAAAACCATCAAAAATGGCTTTCCTGAGCCCACTCAGAAAAGCCATTTGGATACTGTTACGGATAGTTTGCCCACCCTAATATAACCGGTTAATCATTCAAGAAGAGAAAGACTGGCAAGTCTCGTCGGTCACAATATTGGAGACAAAACCACCACCACCGGAGAACCAATAACGCACCCCAAGCCCCTGATGAATCTCATGGCCCAATTGCTGGCAGATAAACGGAAACTCTTCCTGTTCAAATTCCTTCTGCCCTAAATTCCATGACCATCTTGGGTTCGGCAGGCGGTATATTATGGTGAGCAAAGAAGTGTCTGAGTCAAAGTGGTAGGTCTGCACGCCACCTCGAAAAGGTGTACTGGGCAGGGTATTGAGCTGATTCAACTCCTGCTTGTAGACATCGGGGAGGCTTCCCTGATAATGACTCTCCGGCGGTACCAACTGAAGCGATGTACACCCCACCAATACACTGCCAGTCATAACCAATGTAGCAATGCGAAATTTCATTACAATCCCTTGTATTTATTAGCTTTTCAATAGTGATTATAAAATGGCCGACCATCCTGTTTTGCAGCTCACTACACAAAAATGCCGCCCCGTCGTTCTCTGCTCAAAAAAAAAGCCACCCGAAGGTGGCTTAGTAGTGCAGTTCACGTCGCTTACGCGTTGTTGTTCTGCGGGCGCATTGCCGGGAACAGAAGTACGTCACGGATCGTGTGAGTATTGGTGAACAGCATCGCCAGGCGGTCGATACCGATACCCTGACCCGCTGTCGGTGGAAGACCGTGCTCCAGTGCGGTAATATAATCCGCATCGTAGAACATCGCCTCGTCGTCACCCGCATCTTTGGCTTCAACCTGAGCCTTGAAGCGCGCATCCTGATCTTCAGCATCGTTTAGCTCGGAGAAGCCGTTTGCGACTTCGCGACCGCCGATGAAGAACTCGAAACGGTCGGTGAAGAACGGGTTGTCGTCGCTACGGCGAGCCAATGGCGAGATATCTGCCGGGTAACCAGTGATGAAGGTTGGCTGGATCAGTTTAGGCTCAGCCGTTTCACCAAAGATCTCCTCAAGCAGCTGGCCGCATGTCCAGAAATCTTCCACTTCAACGTGAACAGACTTGGCAATCGCAACCATAAGCTCACGGTTCTGCAGATCTTCTTCTGTCAGCGCCTGAATTTGCTCGTGATCAGGGTTGTAGTGCTTGATCGCCTCGAACATGCTCATGCGTGCATACTTGCCACCAAACTCAACCATCTCGTCACCGTAAGGCATAGACGTTGAGCCCAGTACGTCCATCGCCACCGTGCTCAGCATCTCTTCGGTCAGATCCATCAGATCTTTGTAGTCCGCGTAAGCCTGGTAGAATTCCATCATGGTGAATTCAGGGTTGTGACGTGGCGATAGGCCTTCGTTACGGAAGTTACGGTTGATTTCGAACACACGATCGAAACCACCAACGACCAAACGCTTCAGGTATAGCTCAGGCGCAACACGCAGGTACATATCAATGTCCAGCGCGTTGTGGCGGGTAATGAACGGACGTGCCGTCGCACCACCAGGGATCACGTGCATCATTGGCGTTTCCACTTCAAGGTAGCCTTTCGACATCATGAAGTTGCGGATAGAAGCCACCAGCTTAGAGCGGATGATGAACGTCTTGCGCGACTCATCGTTGACGATCAGATCAACATAACGCTGGCGGTAGCGCATTTCCTGGTCTGTCAGACCGTGGAATTTCTCCGGCAGAGGACGCAGTGCCTTGGTTAGCAGCACGTACTCTTCCATGTTGACGTAAAGATCGCCTTTGCCTGACTTGTGCAGGGCACCTTTCACACCGATGATGTCACCGATGTCCAAGCCAGCGTATTTCTCTTTCAGCTCTTTCTGAACCGCCTTGTCAGCATAAGCCTGAATACGGCCAGATACATCCTGGATAGCAAGGAAAGGACCACGCTTAGCCATGATACGGCCAGCAATCGCCACAACGTTGCCCGCTTCTTCCAGTTCTTCTTTGCTCAGTTCGCCGTATTTAGCCTGCAGATCTGCCGCTAGGCTATCGCGACGGAAATCATTTGGGTGGCCGTTTGCCTTGCACTGCTCGCGGATTTTATCCAATTTCGCGCGACGTTCAGCAATCAGCTTATTCTCATCTTGTAATTGATCAGTCATGGGTTAACCCTTAAATGTTTTAACCGGAGTCGGTTACAGACCTGATTTCAGGCTGGCTTCAATAAAACGGTCTAAATCGCCGTCAAGTACGGCCTGGGTGTTACGGTTTTCCACCCCGGTACGCAAATCTTTGATTCGGGAGTCATCCAGCACGTAGGAGCGGATCTGACTGCCCCAGCCAATGTCTGACTTGGCATCTTCATTGGCCTGCTTCTCAGCATTTTGCTTCTGCATCTCAAGCTCGAACAGTTTTGCTTTCAACTGTTTCATGGCCTGATCTTTATTCTTGTGCTGAGAGCGGTCGTTCTGACACTGCACCACGGTGTTGGTCGGCACGTGGGTAATACGTACCGCCGATTCGGTGGTGTTAACGTGCTGACCACCGGCACCCGAGGCACGGTACACGTCAATACGCAGATCAGACGGGTTGATCTCGATATCGATATTGTCGTCCACTTCCGGGTAGATAAACGCAGAAGCAAACGACGTATGGCGACGGCCGCCAGAGTCAAACGGCGACTTACGCACCAGGCGGTGAACCCCGGTCTCAGTCCGCAGCCAGCCGTATGCGTATTCACCGCTGATACGGACTGTCGCCGACTTCAGGCCCGCCACATCGCCTTCAGACACTTCGATCACTTCGGTCTTGAAGCCTTTCGCTTCAGCCCAGCGAAGGTACATGCGGAGCATCATTGATGTCCAGTCCTGTGCCTCGGTACCACCCGAACCTGCCTGCAGGTCGATGTAGCAATCCGAACTATCGTGATCGCCAGAGAACATGCGACGGAACTCAAGCTTGGCCAGTTTGCTCTCTAGCTCGGCGAGTTCTGGTTCAATCTCGTCAAATGTCTCTTGGTCTTCTTCTTCTACCGCCAGCTCAAGCAGACCCTCGACGTCTTCTACGCCTTGATCCAG
The DNA here is from genome assembly GCF_003025515.1 of Photobacterium gaetbulicola. Classification (NCBI taxonomy): domain Bacteria; kingdom Pseudomonadati; phylum Pseudomonadota; class Gammaproteobacteria; order Vibrionales; family Vibrionaceae; genus Photobacterium; species Photobacterium gaetbulicola. The sequence goes on from NZ_PYME01000009.1 coordinate 132,203, forward strand.
CTGGTCGATAGTGTCAACAACCGCTTCCAGGGATGCACGCTCTTTGCCCAGCGCCTGTGCACGCTCTGGCTCGTTCCATACATCTGGTTGCTCTAACTCTGCATTAACCTCTTCTAGACGCTCTTTCTTGGCATCATAGTCAAAGGTACCCCCTAAGGACATCAGTACGCGCTGATACATCCTCAAGTCGGTTTTTAATAGGATTAATCTCGAACATTGCCACTCTTCATTGCCGAAATGGACATAACCGGAGGATTCTATCGAATTGTAGATAGAATATACAGGGAAAAGGGAAGGGAATCGGTGAATTTATTTTATTAAGCTGATCACAAAAACACCCCCTACCGCTTACCCGCGTTATTGGACTCACCGCCCTGCCATGGGCACACTGGCAGGGCGCTAACGCCAGCCAGCCATCACCCAAGCGGCTGGAGAAACCCCGTCAAAGGGCAGCAATATGCTCCACCAGCAACTGGGCGCTGCGGTTGCCTCGGAACTCGTTAACATCCAGGCGGTAAGCCAATTCAACCTGCTGGACCGACGCATCGGGCCAGCGGCGGACATCGACATTGAACGCAATGGCATCAATCACGCTGCCGCCAGCCAATGGCTCAAGCATCATCTTGAGGTGCTTGCTGCCTACCAGCTTCTGATGCAGCAGACGGAAACGGCCATCAAACATCGGCTCGGGGAACTGTTGCCCCCACGGGCCACCGGCCCGCAGCACTTCTGCGGTCTGCAAGTTCAGCTCCTGCGGCGTCAGCTCGCCGTCGCTGAGCAGCACCCCGCGCAAGGCATCCTCGTCCAGTTCGGCACGCACCGCCTGGTCAAACGCCAGGCTAAAGGCCTCGAGCTTCGCCTCCGGGATAGTCAGCCCCGCCGCCATGGCGTGGCCACCGAACTTGAGGATCATACCCGGATTCTGGGTATCAATTCCGTCGAGTACATCACGCATATGCAGGCCCGGGATTGAACGGCATGACCCCTTGAGCTCGCCATTGCCGGCATCGGCAAAGGCGATCACCGGGCGGTGATACTGCTCTTTGATCCGCGAGGCGAGAATGCCAATAACGCCCTGATGCCAGTCACGCTGGAACAGCGCCAAGCCGTATGGCATATCCTGTTGGTTGAACTTTAGGCGCTCGCAGATCGCCACCGCCTCTTCTTTCATCCCCTGCTCAATTTCCTTGCGTGTCTGGTTGAGGGCATCCAACTCGGTCGCCATTCGGCGTGCCGCCTGGATATTGTCACACAGCAATAGCTCGACCCCGAATGACATGTCATCCAAGCGCCCCGCCGCATTGATCCTCGGTCCGAGGGCAAACCCCAAGTCAGTGGCGACCAGCCGGGCCGGATCACGGTTGGCTACTTCAATCAAGGCGCGGATCCCCGGCCGGCACTTGCCCGCCCGGATACGCTGCAAGCCCTGATGGACCAAAATCCGGTTGTTGCCATCGAGTGCCACCACATCAGCCACGGTACCCAATGCCACCAAATCGAGCAGCTCCGCCAAATTAGGCACAGGTAGCCCCTGTTCGGCAAACCAGTTTTCCTCACGTAGCGCCGCCCGAACGGCCAGCATCAGATAGAAGGCCACCCCCACACCACAAAGGGCCTTGGAGGGAAAATCACACTCATGCAAATTCGGGTTGACGATCGCATCCGCCTCCGGCAGCGTATCCCCCGGCAGGTGGTGATCGGTGACCAGCACCTGGATCCCCCGCTCTTTCGCCGACGCGACGCCCGCGATCGAAGACACCCCGTTATCCACCGTCATGATCAACTCGGCACCGCGCGCGGCGGCCTGCTCGACCACTTCCGGGCTCAAGCCATAACCATCGTCGAAGCGGTTGGGCACCAGGTAGTCAACATTGCGGCTGCCCAGCATCCGCAGGGCCAGTACCGACAGTGCCGAGCTGGTCGCCCCATCGGCATCAAAATCACCCACCACGATGATCCGGCGCTGCTCGGCCAGCGCCTGCTTGAGCAGGGCCACTGCCGGGGCAATACCATACAGCTGGTTATAACCCAGCAAACCGCGCACCCCGCGCTCCAATTGGGCTTCGCTGGTGATACCGCGGGCAGCATATATCCGCTGCAACAGCGGGGGAGTAACATCGGTAAACTGGCTGGTATCGGCTTCTGGACGGCGTTTAATTTCAATCATCGGAACTATCTATCGGCAGGGGGAGGTTAAGGTTACTTGGGTATACCACGCATCAAGCCATTATAGGCTCTGGGCATAAGTGGGCAACAGAAATTCGATACCCAAAAAAAAGCCCCGACCAAGGCCAGGGCTCTTTAGCGATTTAGCTGCGGTTATCCAGCATCTTGCGCAGCATCGGTGCCGGCTGGTAGCCAGGCAGCATGGTACCATCTTCCAAAATCATCGCCGGGGTACCGGAAACGCCCATCGCGACACCCAGTTGGTAATGTTTCTTCACCAATTCAGTTCGCTGCTCGACACCTTCCGGGTTGAAACTGCCTTCTTTGGCCTGATCCATCGCCTTGGCCGGATCTTTGGCTCCCCAGATAGCACTCATTTCGCTGAAGTTGCGCGAGCGCTCACCGCCTCGCGGGAAAGCCAGGTAACGAATCGTAATACCGGCATCGTTGTAAGCCTGCATCTCGTTATGGAGCTTACGACAGTAACCACAGCTGGTATCAGTAAACACAGTCACCACGTATTTTTCGTCCTTGGCCGGATAGACGATCATTTCGTCCTCCATGCCCTGCAGCTTGGCCTTGTTCATTTTGGCCATCTTCTGCTCAGTCAGGTTAACCGGCTCGGCATCCGTGGCCTGATACAAGCTGCCAAGAATAAAATGGCCGCCATCATCGGAGACATAAAAAATACCGCGGTCAGTCACGACCTCGTTAAGCCCTGGCAGCGGAGAAGCACTGATGGTAACCGGCACCAACCCCAGTTTGCTCAACTTACTGGTAATTGCCGCCTCATCGGGCTTAGCTGATGCCGTAAAGGCTGTCATTGCGACTGCGGTTGCAAGTAACGTACGACCCAAAAAGTGCATGTGACTCTTTCCTTTCAAATAATAAATGCGTGCCGGGCTGTAGCGCTCTCCGCCAGCCCCCATCACTACTGGTAGACTTTATACCTAGGTTACTCGGCTATATGACCCCGATAGTGCAAAAAAATTTCATATTCCGCAAAATATCTCAACCTCTTCTAGTATACACCCAAGCAGCACGCGGAGGCAGGATCGCTTTTGCGCTAAGGTGGGTGCCCACGCACTTAAGCGCGTGGATGGTGCGCTTGATGAAGCTGCTTGAGACGCTCAGTCGCAACATGGGTATAGATCTGGGTGGTCGACAAATCGCTGTGGCCAAGCAGCATCTGCACCACCCGCAAATCTGCCCCGTAGTTGAGCAAGTGGGTCGCAAAGGCATGGCGCATCACGTGCGGCGACAAGGTCTCGCCGTCAATGCCCGCCTTGACGGCATAATGCTTGATCCGGTGCCAAAACGTCTGACGAGTCATCTGCTTGGCCCTTTTGCTCGGGAACACCACATCCGAACTTTTCTCGCCCAGCAGCTGTGGACGGCCGCTTTGCAGGAACTGCTCAATCCAATCAATGGCATCTTCCCCCATAGGTACCAGGCGTTCCTTATTACCCTTACCTATAACGCGGACCACACCTTGGCGCAAGCTGACATTTTCCATGGTCAAGCTGACCAACTCGGTAACACGCAAGCCAGTGGCATAGAGCAACTCAAGCATGGCCTTATCCCGCAGCTCGATAGGGTCATTGGGATCAGGGGCCGACAGCAAAGCATCGACCTGCTCTTCGGTAATATCTTTGGGCAGGCGCTTGGGTAGCTTGGGACTCACCAGCATGGCACTGGGATCGTCATCGCGCACCTTTTCCCGGTTCAAATACTGGAACAACCGGCGGATCGCCGATGCCATCCGGGCCCGGGAGGTCTGCTTGTAATCGGCGTCAAACAACCACTGCTGGTAGCGCTGCAGATCGTCGCTCGATACCGTCTCAAGGGTCAGGCTTTGCTCTTCGAGCCAGTTCTCCATCTTTTTCAGATCATTACGGTATGACATCAGGGTGTTTTCAGACAGACCCCGCTCCATCCACATTGCATCGAGAAACCGCTCGATGATCACTTCATCGTTTTCCACTACAACCTCGGTGTCCGTTTCGGGCAATGACTCACTGCCCATAAAAACACATGGATAAATACACAGTAGTCAATGGTAGACGATTTCCCTGCAAATGTAACGACCCAGCCACTCTGGGGCTAGAATTTCTGACTCAATCACTCAGAAATAGTCAAGACCGCCCAAGGTAGGTAGAATCCCCTCATTATTCATTCGTAACTCATTGGACAAGCAGCATGAAGATTGGCTTATTCTACGGCTCAACCACCTGCTATACCGAAATGGCCTCGGAAAAAATCCGCGACTGCATTGGTACCGAACTGGTTGATTTACATAACATCAAAGAAGCAGAACTCACCGAGATGAACCAGTACGACATGCTGATCTTGGGGATCTCTACCTGGGATTTTGGCGAACTGCAAGAAGACTGGGAAGCCGTGTGGGAGCAGCTTGACGGACTGAGCCTGAAAGGCAAAACCGTGGCCCTGTTTGGCCTAGGCGATCAGGAAGGCTATACCGAGTGGTTCCTCGATGCGATGGGCATGCTGCACGACAAATTGCTGCTAACCGGTGCCCAGTTTGTCGGCTACTGGCCTAATGAAGGGTATGAGTTCGAGGCGTCAAAAGCATTGACCGATGACGGCAAACTGTTTGTCGGCCTGGCACTGGACGAAGACAGCCAGTACGAGCTGAGCGACGAACGAATCACCGCCTGGTGCGAGCAAATCCTCACCGAGTACAGTGAAACGCTATAACGCCAGCCGCTATCGCCAAACTCCAGGCGAACACCGAAACGAAAAAGGGATGCCGAGGCATCCCTTTTTGCTACGTACTGTAAAACACGTCCACAGTTAGGCTGTTTGGCCTTCTTGCTGGGCGGCTTTCTGCGCACCGACAAAGTAAGTCACTACCAATGCCGCGAAGGTTGGCATCAGCCACGCCATCCCGTAATCGAACAGTGGCAGTACGCGGAAAGCAGAAACATTGAAACCTGCTACCTTGGCCGCATCAATCATGCTGAACGACAAAGCTACCAGCATCACCACACGGTAGGACAGTGCAGGGTTTGGCAACCAGCGGCGGATAAAGGTCAGGATAACCAGTGCCATCGCAATTGGGTACAGGGCAAACAAAGCCGGTAGGGACAGGACAATCAGCTGGTTCAGACCAACATTGGCCACCACACAGCAAGTCACTGACAGTACCACGGCCCATTTTTCGTATGACCAGCTTGTCAGTGAAGAGAAGTACTCAGAACACGCACTGATCAGGCCAACCACTGTGGTCAAACACGCCAGCAACACAATCAGTGACAGCATCATCTGGCCTGCAGGGCCAAACAGAGCCGCAACGTAAATCGCCAGGATGTCACCACCGTTTGACGCATCGGCTGCGATATTCACACTGGTTGCGCCCAAGTAGAACAGGGAGATGTAAACAAACGCCAGACCCGCAGCGGCGATAAGGCCAGCCATGACCAAGTATTTGCGAGTTGCCTGCTCGTCGCTCACGCCCTTGCTGCGAACGGCATCAACTATCACCATACCAAACAGCAACGCCGCTACCGCATCCAGGGTGTTGTACCCTTCGACAAAACCTTTAAGGAAAGGCATTTCGATATAATCGCCACGCGCGGCCTCAATTGCATCCTGCGGGTTGGCGACAACGCTGACAGCCAGTGCCACCAGAGCAATGAACAAGATTGGAGTCAGGAACTTACCGACCATATCAACCAGATTACCGCGAGAGCGAGACAGGACCATCGCAATGCCAAAAAAGACAATTGAGAAAAGAGTAAGGCTAAGCTGTCCTGCATCGGCAATAAATGGCTTCACACCCATTTCATAGGCCACCAAACCGGCACGCGGAGCGGCGAACGCCGGACCGATGACGATAAAAATCAGCACTGCCAGCAAGGTGGCAACTTTTGACGGCAGATCTTGGGTCATCCCTTTCCAGCCGCCTGCGACAGCAACGGCAATGATGGCGACAAGCGGCAAGGTTACACCGGTTGAAAAGAACCCGAGCATTGCCGGAACGAGGTGATCACCGGCCTGCTGGCCAGCCTGTGGCGGGAATATGATATTACCTGCGCCCAGGAAAAAAGCGAAGGTCATAAAACCCAACGCCATGATATCGGTTAAACTGAGTGACTTTTTCAAACTGCACCTTCCACTCTGATGTTATGTTTGCTGTTTTCGTAACTTTTGTTATTTTTTTGGCCACAAAAAAGGATTACCTGAATGTGACCTTGCTCGCAGCATAATGACGAAAAAGCAGCCAACAAGCAACACCATAGTGAAAAACACCATAATCTTTGGCTGCGCAACTCAAAAACCAGCACGAACAACCAATCCGCCCCACCCAAACAACAGATAAAACCAATAAAAGCCACTTATAAGAAAGATAAAAAACAGAATTAATAACTATGCAACATCTATTCAACAGAAGGTTGCCATTCTGCAATTCGCCACTGGCGGGCTATAATGCCATGGTCAAAAACATAACAAGGTCCAGCAACACCATGGCAAAAGGGTTCACCTTCAAGCAATTCCACGTCAACGACCACGGCTGCGGCATGCCTGTCAGTACCGATGGCGTCATGCTCGGCGCCTGGGCAGCGCTACCCGTATCGGGCCAGATCCTCGATATCGGCACCGGCAGTGGCCTGCTCGCGCTCATAGTCGCGCAGCGCACGGCTGAGCACGGCAATGCCATCACCGCCATAGAAGTCGATGATGGGGCCGCGCAGGCTGCCCGGCGTAATTTTGCGGACTCCCTATGGGCACCGCGCATCGGGCTGGCCCATCAAACTATCCAGGGCTGGGCCAGCCAGCAGCCTGCCGGCAGCGTGGCAGCGATTGTGTGCAACCCTCCCTACTTCAATCACGGCGAGCAGGCCGACTGCCAGGCGCGGGCCACGGCGCGCCATACCGATACCCTGCCGCATCATGAATTACTGGCGGCTATCCGCCACCTGCTGAGTCCCTCGGGGGTTGCTAGCCTGATCCTGCCGGTTTATGAAGGCGAGCAGTTGATCGAATCCGCTCGCGCCCACCAGCTATTCTGCCAACGGGTTTGCGAAGTAAAAACCACGGAGCGTAAAGCCCCTGGCCGGCTGCTGATCGCTTTAACTGCCGGCCCATCAGCGCAACTCAACGAGCAGTTGGTGATCCACCAAAATGGCGAGTACAGCCAAGCATTTGTTGCCCTAACCAAGGCGTTTTACCTGAAAATGTAACGGAACACCTGCATTCGGTTTGGTGATTTGCGGAAGTTTTTGTACTTTTATCGGTGATCGTTGCGGCAATTATCTCTATAATGCCGCCCCTTATGTATTTTGCACGTGCTCTATAGCCTTCCCCGATAAGTGGAAGATACCCTGAGTTCCCAAGGAGAAATGACTGGTGAGAGACTTTTCCGAATTAGAATTAGATAGCGAGCTGCTGCAGGCCATTGAAGATATCGGCTATGATCGCCCAACCGTGATCCAGGCCGAGGCGATCCCGCACGCACTGGATGGCCGAGATGTACTGGCATCCGCTCCTACCGGTACCGGAAAAACCGCAGCATTTCTTCTGCCGATGATCCAGCACCTGCAGGATTTCCCGCGTAAGAAGCCGGGGCCGGCCCGTGTACTGGTACTGACACCAACCCGTGAACTGGCCATCCAGGTCGCCGATCAAGCGCGTGCGCTAGCCAAGCACACCCAGCTGAAAGTATTCACTATTACCGGCGGGATCTCCTACGATGAGCATGCCGAGCTATTGGGTAAAACCCAGGATATCGTGGTGGCTACGCCGGGCCGCTTGATGGAATACATCGAAAGCGAGCGCTTTGACTGCCGTGCCATCGAGTGCCTGATCCTCGATGAAGCTGACCGCATGCTGGACATGGGCTTCGGCAAAGCCGTCGAGCGAATTCACAACGAATGCCGCTGGCGCCGCCAGAGCTTACTGTTCTCAGCCACGCTGGAAGGCAAGGGGGTCCGTGACTTCTCGCGCACCATCCTCAACGAGCCGGTTGAAGTCAATGCCGAGCCGCCACGCCGTGAACGCAAGAAAATCCACCAGTACTACCACCGCTGTGATGACATGACCCACAAGCTGGCATTACTGGAAACTATTCTCAAGAGCGAAGCCGAGCGCACCATTGTTTTCGTCAAAACCCGTGAGCGCCTTGCCACCCTGCGTGATCAGCTGGCAGCGATGCAGATCCCATGCTGCTGGATCCAGGGCGAAATGGCCCAGGCGTCACGCAACAACACCATCCGTCGTTTCCGCGAGGGTGAAGTGAACATCATGCTGGCTACCGACGTCGCCGCCCGCGGTATCGACCTGCCAGACATCAGCCACGTGATCAACTTCGATATGCCACGCACCGCCGATGTCTATCTACACCGTATCGGCCGTACGGCCCGTGCCGGCAAGAAAGGCACCGCAGTGTCTTTGGTTGAAGCCCACGATCAGGCCATGATCGAGCGTGTGAGCCGTTACATGAAAGAAGAAGTGGCTGAGCGCTTCGTCGAAGGCATGCGCCCTAAACACAAAAAGCCGGCCACGGTGAAAAAGAAAAAGAAAAAAGATCCGAAAAAGAAGGCCGCTGCGAAAAAGAAAAAAGCCAAGAAGTAAGGCTTTTGCCGCAGAGAGCAAATAAAAAAACGGGCTGGTAGATACCAGCCCGTTTTTATTCCTAGGAGGAAGCAATAGTTAAACGTTACTGCTCTTCACGCTTGAACACCAGTTCTGTCGCCGTCGATTCAGCCGGGACAAAATAATAGCCCGCGGTATCGAACTGCTTGAGCTGTTCCACTGAATCCACTTGGTGGTCAATGATGTAGCGCGCCATCATGCCACGCGCCTTCTTGGCATAGAAGCTGATGACCTTGTAGGTGCCATTCTTGCAGTCTTTGAACACCGGGGTGATGATCTGCCCCGCGACCTGTTTCGGCTTGACGGCCTTGAAGTATTCGTTTGACGCCAGGTTGATCAGGATCTCATCACCCTGCTCGGCCAGTGCCTGGTTGATCTTGTCGGTAATAATATTCCCCCAAAACTGGTACAAATTGCTACCGCGCGGGTTGGCCAGCTTGGTTCCCATCTCGAGGCGGTAAGGCTGCATCAGATCCAGCGGGCGCAACAGGCCGTACAGGCCAGACAACATTCTCAAGTGCTGCTGGGCATAAGCAAATTGCCTGTCATCCATGGTTTCCGCTGCCAAGCCAGTATAGACATCCCCTTTGAAAGCCAAGATCGCCTGACGGGCGTTATCGGTGGTGAACTCAGGCTGCCACTCGGCAAAGCGGGCTGCATTTAGGCCGGCAATCTTATCGCTCACCTTCATCAGGCTGGCAATCTGCGCCGGTGTCAGCTCGCGGCAAACCTCTATCAGCTCGGCGGAATGATCTGTCAGCTCTGGCTGGGTGAACGACTCGGTCGCCAACGGCGAGTCGTAGTCGAGGGTTTTAGCCGGTGAAACCACAATTAACATGGGCTGCTTCCTTATAATCGTTGATATAGGAATGTTAACAGCCTGACAAAAAAAAACCACGCGCAGTACGCATGGTCTTTTCTATTGCATCTATCGCCAAAATCGATGGTCGACACCGATCAATCAGCGACTCAGTCCTTGTTCGGTTGGTCCCAAATCCCTTCCTCTAACTGGGCATGCAATTCCGGGTAATCCTTGCTGTCAAAAGTCGGCACTTTGCCCTGATCCAGCTGCCGGTTGTAGTCCTTGGCCAGTTTCACCACCGTACCGGACAGCAGCACGATGGCAATCAGGTTAATGATTGCCATCATTCCCATTGACACATCCGCCATGGCCCAGACTGTCGGCAAATCGGCGACCGCACCGAACATCACCATCCCCAGTACCACGATACGGAACACGGCCAGGCCGGCCTTGTGGTTATGCTCAAGGAAAATCAGATTGGTTTCAGCATAAGAATAGTTGGCCACCAGAGACGTAAAGGCAAAGAAGAAGATCGCCACGGCAATGAAAATCGCCCCCCAGCCACCGACCTGGGAGCTCAGTGCGCGCTGGGTCAGCTCGATACCGGTAATTTCGCTATGCGGGACATACTCGCCCGACATCAGAATAATCGCGACAGTCGCTGAACAGATCACTATGGTGTCCATGAACACCCCCAGCATCTGCACATAGCCCTGAGAAGCCGGGTGCGGCGGATACGGCGTCGCCGACGCAGCGGCATTAGGTGCCGATCCCATACCGGCCTCATTAGAGAACAAACCGCGCTTGAGGCCGTTGATCATGCCCTGGGCAATGGTATAGCCCAAGGCGCCTGATGCGGCTTCTTCCAGGCCGAACGCACTGCGGAAAATCAACCCCAGCACCTCAGGCAGCTTATCAATATTGGTGAACATGATGAACAGGGCCAACAGCAGATAGCACAGGGCCATCGCAGGCACCAAGATCTCTGCGGTACGGGCTATAGCACGCAGGCCACCGAAAATAATGGTTCCGGCCATCACCACCAGCACCACACCGACATAAGTAGGGTTCCAGCCAAACGCAACATTCATCGCCTGGGTAATTGAGTTAGCCTGTACCGAGTTGAACACCAAGCCAAAGGCGATGATTAGGAATATAGAGAACACCACGCCCATCCAGCGCATGCCGAGACCCTTCTCCATATAGTAAGCAGGGCCACCACGGTAGTTTCCGTCGTCATCACGGGTCTTGTAGAGCTGGGCCAAGGCACTTTCAGCAAATGCCGTCGCCATTCCCAGCATGGCTATCAACCACATCCAGAAAATCGCCCCCGGGCCACCTAGTGTCAGGGCAACAGCGACACCGGCCATATTACCGGTACCCACCCGGGCAGCCAGGCTGGTACACAACGCCTGGAATGATGAAATACCGGCTTTATCGGATTTGCGGCTGTTTTTCATTACACTGAACATGTGGCCAAAATGGCGAAACTGGATAAAACCCAACCGGTAGGTGAAGAACACGCCAACGCCAATCAGCAAATAAATGAGCACTGAGCCCCATAACAGATCGTTCAAAAAATTAATCTGACTTGACACGTCTACCCCTCTAGAAATCAAAAATTAGCCGAAGCCGACCAGCCAGGCCGCCAACAGAAAATATCGCTATAGCCCACCAGCCAAACTGACGAAAAGCTGTCATTTGGCAAAACAGATACTACAACCTTAGTTTTATTATGTGGCAAAAGACAGCGAAGGACCTTTCGGCTCGGGCCGGCCGCCGTCTGACGCAGTTATTATGTTGGCATGATGTTAACAGAAGGCGTAATAAGAGAGCCACCTACTAACGGGACCTTATAAGGTATAACTGCAGATGGCTGATGATCATGCAAAGATAACCAGCAAAAATCAATATTCTACTGATGAATATTGCTTATCTGGCTCTATGCTGGCGAAATTAAGGGCGATCTTCCACGCTCGCCTTGCCAATTCATTTTCTATTTCCCGCAGTGGCATGGTGCTTTTTTGTACAACCGAATGAATAATGAGATCGCACACACATCAAAAGTTCATGATTGAGTAACATTTGCGAAACACATCAATTTTATTTTGTGGCTGGCTATGATATTTAAATAAGACCGATTGTAAGGAAGAGGTGCTCTATGGACAGCTATGCATTCGATGACATTCTTGCAACTGAAACACCAAGACGTGGTTCCCGGAGCAAGCCTGTAAAACGCAAGTGGCGTGAGATTGAAGCACTGAAAGACAAGCAGAGACTGCGCCGTGAACTGGCTGATATAGACATGTTCAAGGATTTATCAGACGACGATCTTGATTTCTAACCCAACAAGCAATGATCTACTAAAGAGCCGGCATACGCCGGCTCTTTCTTTAATAAGCAATTAGCCCGTATCGCTCGCTAAGCTTGCAGCCGCTCCGCTAGGTGGCGGTACCGCTCATTGACCTGGTCACCAAATAATGGGTCACACTCGCACTCTTCATACTGTTTTGACACCGCCAACCAATCTTCTTGGGTGAAATGGTCACGGATAAGGGGGAGAATGTGCTTTTCTTCAAACTCCAAATGAGCATACTGACGCACGACAAACGCATTGAGCTTTTCAGCAAACACATCCAAAGGGATCACCGCATCCATCAGGATCATATCGACTGTATCGGCAAACTCCTGGGTCAACTTCGCCAGCTCTTCATGCTCTTTCGCCAGACTTTCGACCTCACCGACATGGTCGGCATAATGTGCCTGGTAATAATGATACAGTACATCCTCTTTCGGATGGTGGCAGCACTCGGCATGATTCTGCAGATAATCAACAATATCTTTGATCAAGCCATAGTTAACCTCCTGCCCATTACGTATTGCGGTAAGCTTCTGTTGAAGAATTTTCAACAGCCGGCAGATATAACCATGTTCAGTGTGAATATCATCAAGCATCATTGCATAAACCTCCCAGTCATCTCCATTACTGTAAGTGTATGCAAGGATAGAAAAAACACCTTGATCCTGGTTATCTTACGCGCAGATAGTTTACATTAACCGAACATTTTGACAAAAAAAGCTTAATCATCCAGCAACCAATTAATTTCCGGCTTATTCATCTGAGATAAAAGCCGGTTTGTTTGGGAGAAGTGCTGACAACCGAAGAAGCCTCTATAGGCTGACAACGGAGATGGGTGGGCAGCGCGCAGTACATGGTGACGCTCAGTATGGATTTTCTTTCCTTTCTTCTGGGCATGTGCGCCCCACAGCAAGAAGACGATCCCCTCGCTTTGCTGGTCAATAACCTCAATCAAGCGGTCGGTAAACGTCTCCCAGCCAATTTTTGCATGGGAGTGGGCATTGCCCTGTTCCACCGTCAATACCGTATTGAGCAGCAGTACCCCTTGTTCGGCCCAATGTTGCAGGTTGCCATGGGCAGGCGGAGAAAAGCCGTCAATGTCGGCCGCCAGCTCTTTATACATATTGGCCAGAGACGGCGGGATTTTCACACCATGGCGAACCGAAAAGCTCAGGCCATGTGCCTGATCCGGACCGTGATAAGGATCCTGCCCCAAAATCACCACCTTGACCTGCGAAAGCGGTGTGGCCTGCAAGGCATTAAATACATCTTCCTGCGGGGGATAAATCACTTTGCCAGCCGAGCGCTCGGCAGCAACATACTGTTCCACTTGCTGGAAATACGGTTTCTGGCGCTCCGCATCAATCACATCCTGCCAGCTCAATACCGGGCTCATTCTCTGCTCCTCAATCTTACTATTGGTGCCCATTGTATGGGTTTGGCAGAGAAAACAAAGCCCCCTCGCCGCTCATGCGGCAAGGGGGCCTATCAAAGAAGAAAAAAAGTGCGCAGTACTAGTCCACCTGATAACGAGCCTTAGGGTGCACCGGCGTGCGCCAGTGACCCCGGCCTTGATTATGGCGGTGAGCCTGCGGCAAACGTGAGATCCCATAACTCAACATCATCATTTCAGCATTCATTGTTTTCCCTACCCAGTTGCTAAACCACTGGATAGAGACATGAAAACTTGGTGCCAACATTGAGCCAAACAATAAAAAAACTACATTTCAATAGCTTAAATCAATCCAGCACGGTGCCGCTCCGTTTCCTCCGCCCAACCTTGGTGATGCCTGCCCCATTGTAGGACAACTCTCCCCCAAAACGGCAAAGCCTCGCAGCAGGGAGGCCTATACCGTCTCAGGGATAAACGAACGCAGGGTAGCAATTTCCTGCCGCCAGATATCGGGGTTAATGGTCTCCAGTACCAGTGGGATATTGTCAAAGCGGCTATCTTGCATCACATAACGGAAGCAATCCCAGCCGATTTCCCCTTCCCCTAAGCTGTGGTGGCGGTCGAGGTGGCTGCCCAGGCCGCCTTTCGAGTCATTGAGGTGCATCCCACGCAGGTACTGCATCCCGACAACGAGGTCAAACTCGGCAAAGGTCTTGTCTGTTGCCGTCTCGCTGCGCAAATCATAGCCGGCAGCGAACGCATGGCAGGTATCGATACAGACGCCAACCCGCGATTTGTCCTCGACCTGTTCGATAATACTGGCGAGCTGCTCGAAACGCCAACCAAGGTTGCTGCCCTGTCCGGCCGTATTCTCGATCACCGCCACCACATTCGGCACGGCGGCGTGGGCTAAATTGATTGACTCGGCAATCAGAGCCAGGCATTCGCTTTCGGAGATTTTCTTCAAATGGCTGCCCGGATGGAAGTTCAGCAGGTGCAATCCCAACTGCTCACAGCGAGCCATCTCGTCAATAAAGGCAGTACGCGACTTTTCCAGCTTCTCGCGCTCTGGCGCCCCGAGGTTTATCAGGTATGAATCATGGGGAAGAATCGCATCGGGGGTAAAGCCATACTGTTGGCAGCGGGCCTTGAATGCCTTGATCACATCTTGCTCTAGTGGCTTAGCCACCCATTGGCGCTGGTTCTTGGTGAACAAGGCAAAGGCATTAGCACCGATCTTGTTGGCATTGTCTGGCGAGTTGTGCACACCGCCAGCAGCGGATACGTGCGCACCGATTAATTTCATCTTATTCCTACTTCGATATTCAGCATTTAAAGCACGGATTGTACGTTATTTATCAACGTCAGCGCTTACAGGTTGATCTGGGCCAGTACACGCTTTCCGCGAGGTTAGGTGAACCCCACCCGTCATTTTGATGTAATTTTACTACAAATGATCAGTTCAAATATTTTTTAAATGATAAAATATTAGTTAAACACCAATAAATATGCGGCTTAGTTGACCTAGCTCAATAAAATAGCCCGGTTTAATTTAAGGTTTTTTGTTGTAATTTGATCTAAATCAATACACAATTGGCGCCGACGAGATATATAATACGCAACTCAACAAGAAAATCGAAAAAACCAACGACATTCCGCTAGTGGAGATTGCAAATTATAACTACTAAAAAATATGACTTGTGACGGTTGAAGCCTTTTTGCTCACAGTGCTTCACTTATTCATAAAACCGAAATTCGGTCGTATTTTTCAATAGTCATAATTTTGCAAAATCAGGCTTAAACCTCAGGGGTTAGGTCATAAAAGATAAGTCTTAGAACGGAGAAGAAAGTCATGATCCAAGGTATTCAAATCACTAAATCAGCTAACGATGACCTACTGAACTCAATCTGGCTGCTAGATACCGAAACTAACGAAGCGCGCTGTGTTGCTGCTTCTGCCGGTTTCGAGGCTGACCAGGTGATCCCTGCGGCTGACCTAGGTGAGTACGAGTCTCGCGAAGTTGCTATCGAAGCGCCAGCGAAAATCGAAGGCGGCCAGCACCTAAACGTTAACGTACTTAAGCGTGAAACACTGGAAGATGCAGCTAAGCACCCAGAAAAATACCCACAGCTAACTATCCGTGTATCTGGCTACGCGGTACGCTTCAACTCTCTAACGACAGAGCAGCAGCGCGACGTTATCGCACGTACTTTCACGAACAGCCTGTAATCACAGCGCCTGTTCGTCAAAAAGCGGCACCTTTAGGTGCCGTTTTTTTTTGCCTCACCCCCACCATCGCAGAGACCAGCAACAGATACTGGTTATATTATCATCTAAAATGTGATGGAAATTTAGGTATTAATGTTAACAAAGGTGTACATTCATAGCGTTGCCTACCACCCAGCTTTTCCACGGGCAATGCCACAAAAAATGGAGCAATATAAATAACACTATAATCGGAGCCAGTTCATGAAGTTAATCCTCAAGCTTATCGCGGGTATTTTGATCGGTATCCTCCTTGGTTTTTTTGCCCCCGACGCTATCATTCGCGTCCTGCTGACTATCAAACTCCTCGGTGGCCAGCTCATTGGTTTCACTATCCCTCTTATCATCCTGTTCTATATCACCAGCGGTATTGCCAGCCTGCCGAAAAATTCTGGCTCACTTCTGGGTAAAACCGTGGCCCTGTCCTACGGTTCAACCATTATTGCCGGTAGCCTAGCCTTCATCGTGGCCAGTACCGTCATTGGTACGATGGCCGAGCCTGCCGCCGCTGCAGCTGACAGCGCCGAGAAGCTCACCAGTTTCATAACTCTCGAGGTCCCACCGCTATTTGGCGTGATGACCGCCCTCGCCACGGCTTTCCTGTTTGGCCTCGGGATCAGCATTACCGATAGCAAGCCACTGAAAACCATTGCCGAAGACGGCCGCAGGATCATCGACCTATTGCTTTCCAACATTATTATCCCGCTCCTGCCGTTCTACATTGCTGGTGTCTTTGCCGAAATGGCTGCAGAAGGCACGGTCTTCTCGACCCTGAAAACATTCGGATTGGTATTGGCACTGGCTATCTTCATGCATTGGGTATGGATCACCATCCAGTACACCGTGACAGGGTTGGCACTGGGCCACTCGCCGCTGAAACTGATCAAAAACATGATGCCGGCATACTTCACTGCAATCGGCACCATGTCCTCGGCGGCCACCATTCCGGTGACCCTGCGCCAAACCAAGCAGAACAACGTTGACGAGGCGATTGCCAACTTCACCATCCCGCTGTGTGCCACAATCCACCTATCAGGCTCGACGATCACCCTTGTCACCTGCTCCACAGCGGTCATGGCACTCAGCCAGCATATCGCCATCCCTTCCCTGTTTGAGATGCTGCCGTTTATCATGATGCTCGGCGTCACCATGATTGCCGCCCCAGGGGCACCAGGAGGCGCGGTAATGGCCGCCCTGGGTCTAATGGCCACCATGCTTGGGTTCGGGGAGGCCGAGCTGGCCTTGATGATTGCCCTTTACATGGCCCAAGACAGCTTCGGCACCGCCTGTAATATCACCGGTGACGGGGCAATTTCCCTGTGGGTCAACAAGTTCGCCAAGCAGCCGCAGGCTCAGGCTATCGAGCAAACAGACTCCTAACACGACAGCCGTCGCATCTAAGGCAGGCCGGGGCCTGCCTTTTTTTATTTTACGAGTGGCATATGGACTAAAGGGGGAACGCCACGTCATTCGCTGCGCCTTAATATATGTCAAAAAAAGCATCGATATGCTTGGATTGCATCCAGACAATTAACAATTACACCCCATGTAACACATAAAACTCCTCTTTTTTGGCATCCTTGGCCAACTAGTGGTAAAAACGTCGCCGCTTTGTTACGGACTACTATCCATTTTCCTCAATAGGACTATTGGCGATGAAACTGATTTTAAAACTCATTGCTGGCATTCTGGCCGGTATTCTTTTTGGCCTGTTTGCCCCCGATGTGCTGGTTCAAATCCTTATCACCATGAAGGCTTTGATCAGCCAGCTGATTGGCTTCACCATTCCACTGCTTATTCTCTTTTTTGTGACCAGCGGGATCGCAAACCTACCGAAGAACTCCGGCAAACTGCTGGGGAAAACCGTCGGCCTCAGCTACCTGTCGACCATGGGCGCGGGAGCAATGGCTTATCTCGTCGCTGGACAAGTCCTGCCTTCTATGCTGCACAGCTCGGCAGAAGTCAGTGAAGCAGCGCGCACGCTTGCCCCGCTGATCGACCTCAAGATACCGCCGATTATGGGTGTGATGACCGCGTTGGCGGTAGCCTTTATCTTCGGTTTGGGGATCACGGCCACCAACAGCGAACACCTGCGCAAGTTGAGCGATGAAGGCCGCAACATCATTGAGCTGTTCCTTGCCAAAGTCATGGTGCCATCACTGCCGTTCTATATCGCCGGGGTGTTTGCCGATATGACGGTCAAGGGCACTGTCTTCTCGACACTCAAGACCTTCACCTTGGTACTGGTACTGATCGTTGTCCTGCATTGGTTATGGCTAACCTTCCAGTTCATCAGTACCGGTGCGCTACTTGGCCGCTCTCCGCTCAAGCTGCTGAAAACCATGCTACCCGCCTACGTTACCGCACTGGGTACCATGTCCTCGGCGGCCAGCCTGCCTGTCACCTTGCGCCAAACGCAGGAAAACGGCGTGAAAAAGCCAATCGCCAACTTCGTGGTGCCGCTCTGTGCCAATATCCATATGTCCGGCTCGGCGATCAGTATCACTTCGGTTTGCGTAGCCGTGATCTTGGTAACGGGCAACGCTACCGTCCCGAGCTTCCTCGAGGCCTTGCCGTTTATCGGCATGCTGGGGATCACCATGGTTGCCGCACCGGGCGCGCCTGGCGGGGCGGTCATGGCGGCCGTTGGCCTGCTCGGTTCAATGATGGGTTTTACCGAAGCGATGATCGGCTTGCAAATTGCCCTGCACCTGGCCCAAGATGGTTTCGGTACTGCTTGTAACATCACCGGAGATGGTGCGCTGGCATTGTGGGTTGACAAGTTCGCGGATGACGCCGTTTCGACCGAACCAGAAACCGCGACTGCCGCTGCCAGCAGCGAACAAACCGCCTAAGCCAGCACAGCAGTCACTGGATGCCAAACAAAAAGGGAGCCAACCGGCTCCCTTTTGCATTTGCTTGCAACGCAGACACGTTACTGAACACTACGCAGTACTGCTTTTAGCTGCTCAAAGTCGTTGTCACGCTCAAGCGACAGAAGATCCATCGCATTGTGCTTGGCCAGCGGTGCTGGCAGCTCGATGTCCTTGCCCAAAATCTCATCCACCACTTCTTTGAACTTGGCCGGATGAGCAGTACACAGGAACAGGCCGGTTTCGCCCTCAGCCAGTTGCTCATTCAAGATACGGTAGGCAATCGCGCCGTGCGGCTCGCACAGGTAACCTTCCTGCTCCATCTCACGCAAGGTCTCAGCCGTTTGCTCGTCATTGACCGCGCCGTAGCCCAGCTCACCCAGGCCCCAGCCTTTGAGGCGGCAAAGCTCCTCGATCCGCGGCCAGTTGTTTGGCTGACTGACATCCATCGCATTGGAGATAGTCGGTACCGTTGGCTCAGGAGCCCACTCGCCAGTTCGCAGGTAACGCGGCACGGTATCATTGACATTGGTTGCCGCGATGAAGCGCTTCACCGGCAGGCCGATGGCTTTGGCCAACAAACCGGCGGTCAAATTACCGAAGTTACCGCTCGGTACTGCAATCACCAGCTCCTCACGCTGCGCTTTCGGCAACTGGGCAACCGCTTCGAAGTAGTAACAGATCTGAGCCAGCAAACGGCTGATGTTAATCGAGTTGGCCGAGTTCAGCCCCACCTCCTGGCGCAGCTCTGCATCATCGAAGGCCTGCTTCACCAATGCCTGGCAATCATCAAAGGTGCCGTCTACGGCAACCGTAGAAATATTGCCGCCAAGGGTGCAGAACAGCTTTTCCTGTAGCGGACTGATCTTGCCCTTCGGATAGAGGATCACCACCTTGATGTTGTCCATACCGTAGAAGGCATGGGCTACAGCGGCACCGGTATCACCCGAGGTCGCGGTCAGGATCGTGATGTTGCCGTCACTGTCGGACACCGCCGCCAGTGACTGGGCCATGAAACGGCCGCCGAAGTCCTTGAAGGCCAGCGTTGGGCCATGGAACAGCTCAAGGGCATAGATCCCCTCTTTTACCGGCTTGATCGGTGCATTGAACTGGAAGGCATTGCCGACCATCTGGGAGACGGTTTCCGCGGCAAGCTCCTCGCCGATAAACGCCGACAGAATCGCCGTGCTACGGCTGACAAAGTCTTGCTCCAGCAGTTCATCGACATTGTCGAAAGCCGGAAGCTCGGCAGGGAAAAACAAGCCCTGGTTGCTTCCCAGCCCCTGGCGTACCGCCTGGCCAAACGAAACCTGCTCTTGGTGATCTTTAAGGTTATATAGCTTCATGGTTACAGCTCACTTCCAGTTACTCTTGAGCCCTGCCCGTCCAAACGACAGACATGGACGAATCCTTCTTCATTCTGAACATAATGATCTTGCAACCATCGTGCAATACGTTTTGCGACTTCAAGGTCATCACATACGGTAAACATCGTCGGTCCCGAGCCGGAGATCCCGCTAGCTAACGCCCCAGCTTCCAGCGCATACTGCCGTGCTTTGGCAAATCCTGGCAGCAAACGCTCGCGGTAAGGTTCGGCGACCACATCTTTGATCATTTTTGCCGCCAGCGCGGGTTGGCCCGAATGGCAAGCATGGATAAAGCCGCCCAGGTATCGCCCATGGGCAATCACATCCTGGCGACGGTACTGAGATGGCAGAATAGCGCGGGCTTCTGCGGTCGGGACTTTGATACCCGGATAGGCCATGACCCAATACCAATCATCAAAACATGGCACCGGCTGACTGATGATGCCAAGCTCCTCGACCATAAATTGCAGCCCGCCCAAATAGCACGGGGCCACATTGTCGTAATGCAAACTGCCGGAAATCTCGGCTTCCATCTCTCCCATCAGGGCCAGCAGTTCATTCTCGTCGAGCGGTTGGCCATGAAAGCGGTTCAGCGCATCGAGCGCCGCCACAATCGAGCAGGCACTGGATCCCAGGCCCGATCCTATCGGCATGTTTTTTTCCAGGGTCAGGGCAACCGGTTTTAGCACCGCGCCTTTTTTATCCAGCTCACGGGCAAACACCTGCCAACAGCGGTAGACAATATTCTCTTCCGCCAGCTTCGGCAGTTTATCGACAAACGCCCCGACACAGCTCAGCGAAAACGGCTGTGTCCCTTGCTCGGCCAGTACCCGGTCGCCCAGCAGGGTGCCATCAAGAGGGGACACTGCTGCCCCCAGGACATCAAAACCGACACTGACATTACCAATCGACGCCGGCGCATAAACCACTACACTCATCTTAAACTCCTAATTTCCAGCCCAGCGTACGCATCAGATCTGCAAAGACCCCTGCCGCGGTGACTTCCGTACCTGCACCGTAACCTCGCAGCACCAGTGGAATAGGCTGGTAGTAGCGGCTGTAGAAAGCCAGTGCATTCTCTCCATCCTTGATTTTGAACATAGGGTCATCCGGATTGACCGCTGCTATTTTCACGGCACATTGTCCGTCTTTGATTTCACCAACATAGCGCAAGACCTTGCCCTCGCTGGCCGCGTCTGCAATCAACGTGGCAAAGTAGGCATCCGCCTCAGGTAGGCGAGCCATGAAATCATCAACTGAGCCTTCGGCATCGAAGCCCGGTGGCAGAGCCTGCTCGACCACGACATCTTCCAGCTCAAGTGCCATACCGGCTTCGCGTGCCAGGATCAGCAGTTTGCGGGCAACATCCATCCCCGACAGATCATCACGCGGGTCTGGCTCGGTGAAGCCATTGTTACGGGCAACGGTCGTCGCTTCGCTAAAGCTCATCCCCTCATCCAATTTGCCGAAGATAAAGGACAGCGAACCCGACAGGATGCCCGAGAAACGCTCCAGTTCATCACCGGCCGCCATCAGGTTCTGCAAGTTTTCGATAACCGGCAGGCCAGCACCGACTGTCGTGTCGTACATGAACTTACGGCGCATTGAGCGCGCAGCCTGACGCAGCTGCTGGTAGTAAGCCATGCTGGCAGTATTGGCTTTCTTGTTCGGGGTGATCACGTGGAAGCCTGAAGACAGGAAGTCAACATACTGCTCGGCAATGCCTTGGTCTGACGTACAATCAATGACAATTGGGTTGATCACGTGATTGCGCTTCACCAGCTGGATCATACGTGCAAGGCTCAGAGGCTCTGTAACCTGGCCCATCGCGTCACGCCAGTTCTCCAGCGGCAGGCCATTGCTGTCGAGCAACAGGCCCTTGCTGTTGGCCAAGCCGCATACCCGGATCACGATGCCGTTTTCGGCCAGCTTAGCCTGCTGGCGCTGGATCTGATCGACCAGCTCGCCGCCGACCCCACCGACCCCAATCACGAAGACATCGAGGAAGTGCTGGCTGTTGAACAGGTTCTCGTGACATGCCTTGACCGACTCCGAAATCTTGTCATCCGGGATCACCGCAGAGATCGCCCGCTCTGAAGAGCCCTGGGCGATGGCCACGATATTGACATCCACCTCGGCCAGCGAGGTAAAGAAACGCGAAGCCACCCCGCGGGAAGTGCGCATACCGTCGCCAACCAAGGTCACGATCGCGACGTTATCCATAAATTCAACCGGCTCGAGCAGGCCTTCTTTCAGCTCCAGCTCAAAGTGTTCCCTGAGTGCACGCTGGGCTGCCAGCTTGTCTTCGCTCTCGATACAAAAACTGATGCTGTATTCCGACGAAGACTGGGTGATCAGAACAATCGAGACACCTGCCGATGACATCGCCCCGAAGACACGGGCGGCCATGCCGACCATACCTTTCATTCCCGGACCGGACACATTGACCATGGTCAGATCTTTCAGCGTGGTGATCCCCTTGATATCAAGCTTGTCTTCACCGGTATCCAAACCGATCAGGGAGCCGGCCCCCTGCGGGTTGAAGCTGTTTTTGATCAAGCAAGGAATATGGAACTGGGCGATAGGAGCAATGGTTTTCGGGTGCAGAACCGATGCACCGAAGTAGGACAGCTCCATCGCTTCCTGGTAGCTCAGTGATTTGAGCAGACGGGCATCCGGTACCAAACGAGGGTCACAGCTGTAAACGCCATCAACATCGGTCCAAATCTCACAGCATTCGGCACGCAGACAAGCAGCCAGTACCGCCGCCGAGTAGTCGGAACCATTACGGCCCAATGTTACCAGCTCGCCCTTATCGTTACCGGCAGTGAACCCCGGCATGATATTGACATGATCCTGTGGCAACGGATTCTGGCGGAAATTCTGGGTAGAGGCCTCAATATCCACATGGGCTTCCAGGTAATCACCGTTTGCCAGCAGGTAAGCCACCGGATCGATCAGGCTCGCCTGATGGCCCTTGGCCTGGAGCAGCGACTGCATCATAACGATAGACAGCCTTTCACCCTTGCTGATGATCTTGGCGTAGACATTGTCAGGGCACAAACCCAACAATTTGATACCGTGAACGTATTGCTTCAACTGGCCCAGCGAGCTCGCTAGCTTGGCATCCAAGGCCTCCTGGTCAAAACCCGGCTCCAGCGCTTTTAATCCAGCCAGCAGTTCTTTGAACACCGCTTCCAGATCGGCCAGCTGAACGTCCGCCTCGCCAAACTGGATACTATTTTCGATCACCGAGACCAACTTGTTCGTCACCTTGCCCGGCGCCGACAGCACGACCGAAACCGGCCCTTGTTGGGCATTGTTGGCAATAATATCCGCCGCCCGAGAAAACCTATCCGCATCGGCCAGCGATGAGCCACCAAACTTTAATACTCGCATTCCCTACTCCCACAACTTCCTAAAACGTGCCCCTGGGGACTCTTGGCCACTCCAGGATGAAATATCAGGTTAAAAAAAAGCCCACATCTTTTTGGGATGTGGGCTCTTCTTTGCAATTCTTTCGCGCATCAGCCCACCCCAGCAATCATGGTGCCGGTAATAATAATGGTGGTGGTATTCATGCTGAATGCGTTAAACATAGGTGTCCTAAAGAGATAACCAATATATGTATGCATTTACGTTTACCGTAATCATTTTCCCGAGTCAACTTTATTTTCACCCCCAACTGTCTATTTGACTAGCAAAATGCAGGTAAAACTAGCGATATAGCTATACCATTGAAGCATGACTGGCATCATTTTATTGCAGTTATCTTAAACACCATGCATAGTAAAAGTGATGAATAAATAATCAATGCAGGGTGGTACGCCTGACGGGGTTGCCAAACACCGTGACGTGTAGACAAACAAGAATTAAGAGGGAGTTGTAATGACAGCAGCAATGGAACAACTTGTCGCCCATACGATTCTGCAGGGTTTCGATGCCATGTATGGCCGATTTTTGGATGTCACCGCCGGAGCGCAGGAACGCTTTGAAAGCCAGAACTGGCCAGCGGTCCAGCAAGCACTCAAGACCCGCATCAAGTTCTACGATCACCATGTCGGCCTGGTTACCAGCCAAATTACCATTATGCTGGGCAAGCGCTATGCCAACCATACCTTCCTGATGGCGGTAAAAAATGCCTACAAGGATTTGCTGCTTGATTACCCCCGCTATGATATTGCCGAGAGCTTTTTCAATTCCGTCTACTGCCGGATTTTCGAACACCGCAATATCAAGCGTGACAAATTATTCGTCCATAGTTCTCAAGAAGGCCGGATCCCCATCTACCCGACTAACCTCAGCCGCCTTTACAATACCGGGGCAGGCCTCGACCCCCTGCTGGGCCGGATCCTAGACGATACGCCTTTCAGCCTGGAATGGCAGGATAAACAGCGTGATATCCAACTGCTCAGCGAGCGCATCAGCCACCACCTGAACCAATTTGGCAACCCGCCGCCAGTGATCGAAATGATCCGCGAGCCGTTTTTCCGTAACAAGGCAGCTTATCTGGTCGGGCGCCTGCGTTTTGATGACGACCACCACTTGCCGATCGTACTACCTATTCTGACCACCAGCGAAAACAAGCTGTATGTCGATGCCTGCCTGGTGGATGTCGATGCGGTCAGCATCCTGTTTGGATTCGCCCGCTCCTATTTCATGGTATACGCCCCCGCCCCTGCGGCGCTGGTCCACTTTCTTAGTGAGCTAATGCCGAACAAAACCAAAGCCGAGCTCTACACGGCGATCGGCTGCCAGAAGCATGGTAAAACCGAGCTTTACCGCGAGTTCCTGCACCATATCGAGCATTCTGACGACCAGTTCGTCTTGGCGCCGGGGATAAAAGGCATGGTGATGTCGGTCTTCACCCTGCCGTCCTACGGCTTTGTATTTAAGATCATCAAGGATAAATTTGCTCCCCAAAAAGAGATAAGCCATGCCGTGGTCAAGGAAAAGTACCGGCTGGTAAAAGAGCATGACCGGGTCGGCCGCATGGCCGATACCCAGGAGTACCGCAACTTCAGCTTCGACCGCCACCGCTTCAGTGATGAGCTACTGGAAGAGTTGCTCAAGGTCGCGCCGTCCATCGTCAAGGTCACCGAGAAGCAGATCTTGATCAAGCACCTCTATATCGAGCGGCGGATGATCCCATTCAACCTGTATATTGAGCAGGCCAACGATGAGGATCTACGCCACGCGGTCGACGAATACGGCAAAGCCATCAAACAACTGGCGGCTGCCAATATCTTCCCCGGCGACATGCTGTTCAAGAACTTCGGGGTGACCCGCCACAAGCGAGTCGTGTTCTATGACTACGATGAAATCAGCTACATGACGGAAATGAACTTCCGCCAGATCCCGCCTCCCCGCTACCCAGAAGACGAAATGGCGGCAGAGCCTTGGTACAGCGTCGGGATCAACGATGTCTTTCCCGAAGAGTTCAGAACCTTCCTGCTGATCAACCCAAAAGTACGGCAGCTGTTCAATGAGCTGCACAGTGACCTGTTCGATCCCCACTACTGGCAGCAATTACAGCGGAATATCGAAGAAGGTCAATTCGAGGATGTCTTCCCATACAGCAGTCACCAGCGGTTCACTGTCGGTCAGAGAGTGGGATAGAACGGACAAAATGTCTCAACAATGCAAAAGCTTTGTGTCAATTTTATACTATCTGTCCTAGTATTGTTTTGTTAAGGATACAAACAAAACACAACAAGAAAACAGGGAAGGTGATGAATGCGTACATGGCTAATCACAATTGCCCTGCTGGTAGTGGCGTTACCAACAACTGCAGCAGAAAGCAGACTATTTAGTATACTCGACGATAACTCGTCCTCTGGGTGGTTTATGTCATCCCAGTCCAAGGGGGCCGAACAGTTCGATCTCTGGCAAATCGACAGCGGCTATGCTTACTCAATCTCAGACAACACCGAGCTCTACCTCAGTACTCGCTTGAAAACCGGCAACGAAAAACAATCCGCCAGCCGCGGGCTGTTATCAGGGGTAAAATACAACTTCACGTCGAAACTGAGCTTGCAGAGTGCCGTGACATCAGAAACCCAAAACCAAGACACCGTGATGGGTGTCGAGGTCTCGAGCCAATATGAAGTCACGGAAAGGCTGAATTTGCACGCCACCCTCGACTACGAGGCGCTGGAGCAGATTTACCAGTTCGGGATCGGCTTTCGCTTCTAGCGGCGAATACCCGCAACGGCAAGTGACACCCAAACAACGCCTGGCCATGCCAGGCGTTTTACTGTCTCACTTCCGGAAGCACGGCTAGGCGCTGACCACAGACAAATCGAGGGGGCGCTTACTAAACACGATGCCATTGAGATCGGCGTACAGCATATCGCCGGGATAGACCAGGGTGTGGGCTACCGTGAGCGTAACATTTTCTTCCCCGGTCTGCCGCTTGACCGTCTTCACCGGGCAGGTCGCCAGGGCTTTGACGCCAATATCCAATGTGGCAATGGTGCCGACATCACGCGCCGCACCGTTAATAATGATCCCCTCCCAACCATTTTGAACGGCCAACAGAGCCAACTGATCCCCCAGCAAGGCTTTGCTGCAAGACGCATGGCCGTCGATAAACAGTACCTTACCTTTACCGTCGCGAGCGAGGATGTCACGGACCAAGCTATTATCTTCAAAGCATCGCAAGGTGACCACCTCGCCATAAAATACACTCCGGCCACCATAGTTTTGCATGGTCAGCGGTAACCAACGCACATCCTGTTCAAAGTTATCGCATAAATCTGGGGTCAAATCTTTCATCGCAGGCTCCTTTATTCTCTTTGTGGCCTTTTTTGTCCCGGGCCATTTCCCCCAGCTCCGAGGGGTTAAGTTAAGTGTAGAGAAAGCTCGGCCAATCACCCAATCTTTGTGCTTCGAACCCCTTGAGCAAAACCGGCACTAAAAACAAATTGTTACCCTCCACCCAATAAATCGCATTCTGCTCCCATCGGGCCGCCTCCCGGCATGCGCAGGCCAAAGGCATGGGTACCACAAACCCCAGCTCTTGCCATTGCCCATCCGAAGCACTGCAGCTTATCGGTAACACCCCTTGATATTGTGACTTGAGCACCAACTCCAGCTGATGGTGACGAGATAAGTTCTCTTTATTGCTAAGAACGATGCTTCTGGGATTAAATGCTGTTAGAATTGCAAAGCAAGGGTAAACAGGGTGTTGCTGAAGATTAAAGACAACCGATTGGTAGCTACACCATAGCGATTTTTTTTCACACATAAAAAAGGACACCCTTGGGACGATGCATTTTTTTGTAGCGAATGTTAAACAAAGTGAAGAGTCGTAATACACTTCATACTGTTTGATGTAAATCAATAAAGTGCCCGAAAGCAGCCCGGAAACAATGCACTTATATTGTTAGCGAGCTGTTAAGTGAATACAATCGTCGCCATCCCACGGAAATTGTAGCCAATGCCCCTGAATTTGGGCTTTTTCAGCGAAAATTATCATGACCTGGTGAGCTGAATAAATGGATGGCGTACCAACAGGAAAATGAGCAAATACGACCAAGCACGTATTTCTCCCAAGATTTTGCCTGTATGTGAATTTTTTATATAGAATTTTACTATTCTGTTTTTGACCAGATTCCGTTTTTAGAAATTAGGTACTGCCAATGCAAACCCCTCACATTCTAATTGTAGAAGACGAGCACGTAACACGTAACACCCTGAAAAGCATCTTTGAGGCAGAGGGTTACACGGTTTTTGAAGCCAATGACGGCGCTGAAATGCACCAGATGCTTTCTGAGCACCCTGTTCACCTGGTGATCATGGATATCAACCTGCCAGGTAAAAATGGCCTGCTGCTTGCGCGCGAGCTTCGCGAGCAAGGTGACATGGCACTGATGTTCCTGACTGGCCGCGACAACGAAGTGGATAAGATCCTGGGCTTGGAAATCGGCGCGGATGACTACATCACCAAGCCATTCAACCCTCGTGAGCTGACTATCCGTGCCCGCAACCTGCTTACCCGTGCCATGAACCAAGGCTTGCCAACCGAAGACAAGCGCATGGTCGAGCGTTACGAGTTCAACGGCTGGTCGCTGGAAATCAACAGCCGCTCATTGGTTAGCCCAAGTGGCGATCAGTTCAAGCTGCCGCGCTCTGAGTTCCGTGCCCTGCTTCACTTCTGTGAAAACCCAGGCAAAATTCAAACTCGTGCTGAGCTACTGAAGAAAATGACTGGTCGTGAGCTTAAACCGCATGACCGTACTGTTGACGTAACCATCCGCCGTATCCGCAAGCACTTCGAATCAGTGGCTGATACCCCGGAAATCATCGCGACGATTCACGGTGAAGGTTACCGTTTCTGCGGCGATCTGGAAGAAGAATAATCCTTCTGGAAATCCCCAAAGCAAAAAGGCTCCTCGCGGAGCCTTTTTTGTTTTTAGTGCAATGCACGTGGCGATAGCAACAACCGGTCAGAACACCTGGCTGATCAGCACGTCACGCTGTACCACTATCAGCTCCTGGCCTTGATAAAGCACCGTTACCGCAATATCCGCCTTGCTGCCCGCTGGCCATTCCGGCCCACCGCGCAGGCTGACTTCGAGGCTCATCTCCCCTTCCGAGCGGACGTCGAGATTCTCCTGTCCCAACCATTGCTGATCACCCTGTGCCACCATTACCTGCAAGATTTCGACACCTTGCGGCAGTGGCTTCATATCCCGTGTCAGTAAGCGGATGGAAGCATGCAGTTTGTCGGCCGGCTGGCTACCGTCATCGCCGATCACCGGCATGCTGTTGAGCCACAGCTCACTACCGAGATACACGGCCACATCGGACAGTACCAGCTCCTGCGGCGACTGCCAGATATCTATCTCGGCAGGCAAAGTCACCGGCACGTCTTCGACCGGGGCGGCTTCCTGGACCGCCAGCTCTTCAGCAACCGCCGGATCTTGAGAGGGCGCCTCTTGGTCTTGCGCCCTTTCACCGCAGCCAGCAACCAATACCATTCCGGCTGCTAGCAGCAACGCTTTTGCATCAGTTCCCATCATGCTTTCTCCTGCTGGGCTAGCCAGTCTTTGAGCACCTGTAGATCATTGTGGTAGCCATCTTTAATTTCATCGACCCAATCGTTGATGTTCTCCCACCAGGCCGGCAGTTCCGGTGATTGTGCTTTCTGGGCAACCTGCTGGATATGCTTGAGGCCGATCGAGCCTGCCGCCCCTTTAATTTTATGCGCTTCAAACTTGATACCGTCCTGATCCTTGGCAGTCATGTTGGAATCGAGGATCGCGATGTACTCAGGCATCTTGGCCTCGAACATCGCAATGCTGTCATATACCGGCTTGGTACCCACTATCTCCACATAGGAGGACAGCATTTCCAAGTCCAACAACGTGTTAAACATCTCATCACTCATCCCATTCGGGCGTTCACTCTCAACCACCAGCTCCTCCCCTTCGTCATCCTCCAGCGGGCAAGTCAGCACCAGGCGCTGGATCACTTCCGTGATGGCCTTGACGCTCAGCGGCTTGCTGATGGCGTCATCCATCCCCTTGGCCAAATACTCACTCTTGTCCTTGATGACATTGGCAGTCAGTGCCACCAAGGCCGGTAGGTAGTCAAACCGCTCTCGAAGTTTAGCCGCTACATCGAAGCCGGTCATGTCCGGCAGCTGGATATCCAGCAGGACCAAGTCATAAGCTTCGGGATCAAACATCGCCAAGGCCTCTTCGCCGCGCATCGCCACCGTGACCTCATGGCCCAGGCCCTCCAGCAACGCTTTGGCCACGGTAATGTTGAGCTCGATATCTTCGACCATAAAGATATTGAGGCTGATCTGCGGCAAGGCCGGGAGGGCTTCTTCCTCCTCTACCCGCTCCACCAGCGGTGCCGTAATGGTCACGGTAAACGTACTGCCCTCACCCACTTCCGAACTGACGGTAATATCGCCGCCCATCATCTGGACCAGCTGACGAGAAACCGAGAGGCCAATCCCGGTACCGACCGCATGCAAGTTGTCATCCTCATCCTTAACCTGGTAGTACATGGCAAAAATCTTATCGAGCTCTGTTGCCGGGATCCCTATCCCGCTATCCTCGACTTCGAAAGTAATATGGGCCAGCTGATCATCCACGTCGCTGCTGACCGACATCACCACACCGCCATCCTTGGTAAACTTGGTCGCGTTGCTGATCAGATTCCACAATACCTGGCGCAATCGGGTACCATCGACCTCGATACATTCAGGTAGCTCTGTCAGCCGCTCAAGGTCAAAGCGCAAGCCTTTCTGGCTCGCCATCAAGCCGGAGATATTTTCCATTTCGGAGACAAAGTCATGGAAGTCGAGCGGCTTGGGCATCAATTCCAGGCGACGGCGATCAGATTTGTCCATATCAATAATATCGTTGAAGATGTTGCCCAAAGTAATAGCACTGACATAGATAGTGCGCATGTAGTCGCGCTGCTCTTGATCGAGCTTGGTCTCAAGCAGCATCCGGCTAAGGCCAACGATACCGTTGAGCGGCGTACGCAGCTCGTGGCTGATGGTCGAGATGAAGGCCGTCTTATCGCGGCTGGCCTTTTCCTGGGCATCCTGGTATTGCTTGCGCTCGGTAATATCGCGGCCAAAGCCCATCAGCCCCAGACGGCGACCTTCACGGCTGTAAAAAGGCACCTTGCGCAGCTCGAAGATCGCCTTGCGCCCGTCGGGATACTCCAACCACTGCTCATAGGTCAGCGAGACATTTTTCTGGAACACCTGCTGGTCGGTTTCGGCGATTTTGCTCGCCACCTCCTCGCTATAGACATCCCAAGGCGTCAGGCCAACCAACTGCTTCTCGGTACGGTTGGTCAGCTCTTCCATTGCCCGGTTACAACCAGAAAACTGGCCTTTTTCATTGCGGTAGTAAATCAGATCCGGCGAGGCATCGAGGAAAGACTTGAGCAAAGCGCTTTGCTCGGCCAACTCCAGCTGGGCATTTTCACGCTGATAGACTTCGTTTTCCAAATCCCGCATCGCTTCCTGGCGAGCTTCTTCGGCCTTTTCCCGCTCTTCGATCTCCTGGTTGAGCTGGTTGATGTTCTCATGCAGCTGTTTATTGAGCAGCATGTCGCGCGAACGCATCTCTTCAAGCTTGGTCACCAGTTTCGACAGGCGCTGGCGGGATTCTTCGAGTTGATCCACCACCACGGATAGGAAGTAAACAGCCCAGGGGGTGATCAGCAGGCCAAAGAAGACGGAGCGGACAATATCAATATCTAGCACTTCTCCCTGCAATACCAAGGTGACGCCTATTTGCACCACAACCGCAAGGGCGACCAAAGCCAATGCCAGTAACAAACTAAACTTAACCAGTCCGAGCTTGACCAGCAGATCGACGTAATACTGTGCCAGTACTTTGATTTGTTTCATTCTTGCTTCCTATTCACTACCGCTCCCCCCATCATAAAGGCGAGCAGCCGAGAACCCAAGCAGGCTTTTTCCATTCGCCTGCCATCCTTCACACTTTGCTTGTCCCGGCCTTACCGCCCCACGTTGCCGGGCTACCCGGCCTTTCTTTCTGACATTGTCATGGTACAGTTCCGGCCTGCCGCCTTGGCCCGGTAGAGTGCCACATCGGCCAGCTCCACCAGCTTACCGTAGTCCTGACTAGGCTTGGGGATCAATGTGGCGACCCCCAAGCTCACGGTCAGGGTCGAGGCAATGTCCGAATAACGGTGGGTCAGCCCCTTATCGGCCAAGGCTCGGTGAATTTCCGCGGCGACCACCTGCCCGCCCTCGAGGTCGGTATTGGGCAACAGGAAGGCGAATTCCTCGCCGCCATAGCGGGCGACCTCGTCGGTCTCGCGCTTGACCACGCTGCGTAGCACCTTGGCCACTTCGCGCAAGGCAAGGTCACCCTGCTGGTGGCCATAGTTATCGTTGAACGCCTTGAAGTAGTCGATATCACACAAAATCAGTGTCAGCGGGTGCTGCTCGCGAATATGGCTATACCACATCTTACGCAATTGCTCGTCGAAGCTACGGCGGTTGGCGACCTTGGTCAGGCTGTCGACGAAGCTGAGCTCCTGCAGCTCCATGATGGCATCGGCCAGTTGCTGCTCGGCCATCTTGCGCTCGGTCACGTCACGGGCCATCATCAGCACCCCGGTGGTATCATCGGTCGGATCCCGGTAGGGGGATTTGAGCACCTCGTACCAAATCGGCGTGCCGTCCTCTAAGATGACATAGTCATCGAGCTTTACGCTGATCCCTTGCTGGATAACCTGCTGGTCTGTCTGCCTAAAGAGCTCTAGCTTGTCCGGATCAAGTACATCGGCAGAAGATTTCCCCAACAAGGCTTGCTGGGTATAACCGAGCGAGCGGGCAAACGGCTCGTTACACCCCACATACACCCCGTGTTCATTATATAGGGCAATCGGATCCCGGCTGGCACTGAGAATGGTATCGAGCAGCGTATTACGCTGAGCCAGCTCCTGCTCGGTCACTTCCCGCTTTTCTATTTCGCTTTTGAGCACTTCCTGCATTTCGTGCCAGTCGGTTACGTCATGGCTGATGCTCAGCGTACCGATCGCCTCACCGGTATCGCCGATCAACAAGTTGCAATTGGTCTCCATCAAACGGCTCGAACCGTCAGGCGCCGTGGTCCAGGTATGGGCCGCGCTGTTGCCCAGAGACCCAATATCCTGCTCTCCGGCAATGCCCTCTTCAATCCGGCCTCGCCAGAAGCGGTCAAACGCCTTGTTGGTCCCGATCAACTTACCGGACTTGTCCTGGAAATACACCAGCTCGGACAGGGAGTTGAGTACCTGCTGGAAAATCCGTTGCTCTTTCTCCAACTTTACCTGTTCGCCATGGCTGGCACGCGGCGGGTCCATAAACAGCAGCCAGCACGATTGCCACTGACAACGTATCGATAACCCCGAGACCACCAACGGGATCACCTTGCCGTTATTTTGGGGCAAGGCCTCATCGACATCTTTGAACGTTTTCAGGCCGGCAAATGGCCGCAAAAAATCACACAGCATCTTGCTGCTGAGCCCGTCGGGATAGAGGTAGCGCTCATTGAGCTTGCGCACGCCAAGTAGCTGGCGGCAGGCTTTGTTGCCATATACCAGGTGGCCATCCTTCTTGCGAACAATTGCCACGGCAATAGGCATGACGGTGAGCTGATGATGGAGACGGCGAAAGGAGCCAACGTCGAGATGATGAAGCAGAACACTCAGCAGCCCCCCGCCAATTGCAAGCAGGAGGATCAGGAGCGAAAGCAGCAGTGCCGGGGTGCCAACGTGGAACCACTGGGAGGCCGTCGAAGCCAAGGTGGCCGGGGCGAAGAGCACGGCTCCCAAGAAGACCAAACAACGAGCCCCTCCCCGCAGCAGGAGCTCCCCGTAACGGGCCAGTAAGGTGAGCAATGTAAGCAATAATGGACTACAAAAGCGTTCCTGACAGGAAGTATGCATTGATATTAGTAATTGACGTCATTTTACTCGTAATCTAACACACTTACCGACGCATCTGCTAATGCCCGTCCGGTTGTTCGACTGCAAGTTTTAACTCTATCTAGGCACCGGCGGGGTATATTCAAACGGCGTGCCCAGTGCCGCGCCCTGACCACCGTATTGATCCAGGTTACGACCAATTTCGGTCATCGCCAACCAGCGGTTTTCACACCACTCAGGGGCTAGCAGGGTCGGCTTGCGGGCACTGGCCGATACCCTGTGGAAGACGACCTCAGGTGGCGTCAGGCGGATCACCTCCGCCGCAATGCCGGTGTAATCCTCAAGGCTAAGCTCAGCCAGGCGGCCCGCTTTCCACGACAGGCCCATGATACTGCCCTCAACAATATGCAGCGGGTGCAGCTTGATGCCATCGACACCGGCCTCCACCACCTGGCGCACAGTCTCGAGATTGTCCTCACGGGTATCGCCCGGCAGGCCGACGATCAGGTGGGCGCACACTTTCAGGCCAAGTGCCCTCGCCCGCTTGGCAATCGCCGCATAACAGGCAAAATCATGACCGCGGTTAATGCGCTTGAGGGTTTTGTCATTGGCGGTCTGCAGGCCGAGCTCCAACCAAATTTCATAGCCTTGCTCACGGTAGCCCGCGAGAAGCTCTAACACCTCGTCCGGCACACAGTCAGGCCGGGTACCGACACAAAGACCGACGATATCGGCCGCCTCCAAAGCCTCCTCATACATCGCTTTGAGGGTCTGCACTTCGGCATAGGTACTGGTATAGGCCTGGAAATAGGCAAGATAACGCTTAGCACGGTTAACCTCCCCGGCACGCTGCGCCAACTGCTCGGTAATCGGCTTGTGCTGGGCCTGCTCATCGGCAAAAGAGGCAACATTGCAAAATGTGCAGCCGCCACGGCCAATGGTACCGTCACGATTCGGGCAGCTAAAGCCACCATGCAACGTCAGTTTGTGCACTTTCTCTCCGTAGCGGCGCTGTAGGTCCTGGCCAAATGTATTCACGAGCTCATGCAGCTGCATCTTGTCACCTAGTCATTCAAGGGGTCGAAAAAAGCGGCACAGGTTAGCACCCTTGGCACCGTCAAAAGTTGTGCGAAAACAAAAAAGGCGTTTTTTTCACCATTTATAGGCCGATAAGAGGAATGAAAATTAGCAACAACATCATTTTGTAATACTTTGGTCTAATCCCCTGCCACTTCCCGCCCCCAAAACCAGGTCTAAGCGCCCTGCTATGCACCCAGACCGTTATTATCGAATAGATAAGCACACAGATAAGCAATTAATTCATTGTTGTGCGGGGATGTTATTAGGATGGGATATTTTTTGTTGGTAATTAATCAATCAAAATTGTAGGATAGTTACAGCTGTGTGCAATTTATGAACAACAAAAGTAACTAAACCTAGCAAATATTTAGTGGTTTATGTTGCTACCCCTCAAAACTGCAGCGCTTTTGCATACCAGAGCACAGGTGCTACAGAATGAAGTTTGCTATTGATTGACTACATCATCCCACAGCAAACCCATCCGAAAAGGCCGGACAGGAGTCCCTCCAAGGCCCGGCAGGATGTATAACCAAAATTAGGGATAACTCAGGTGCCAGGATTGGTACCTGTTGAAACTGGAAGGAAGTATCTATGACAGATCAAGAGCTGAATGCTCAGGGACTTTATGTGCCTGAAATGGAGCACGATGCCTGTGGTATCGGCTTTGTGGCCCACCTGAAGAACCGTAAATCCCACGAAATTGTCACCCAAGCCCTTGATATGCTAGCTCGGATGGAACACCGTGGCGGCCAGGGCTGTGACCCGTGCAGTGGTGACGGTGCCGGTATCTTGCTGCAGAAACCCCATGAGTTCCTGCTGGAGGAGACCGTCAAGCAAGGCATCCGCCTGCCGTCTTTCGACCAATACGGTGTGGGTGTGGTGCTTTTCCCCAAAGACGAGTACAAACGCCAGCAGTGCCGTGACATTCTCGAGCGCAATGCCAAGCGACTTGACCTAGAAGTCATTGGCTACCGGGTGCTGCCGGTCGACAACTCAATGATTGGCGATGATCCGCTAAGTACCGAGCCCCAGTTCGAGCACGTCTTTATTACCGGCGGTACCAGCATGGAACCGGCTGAACTCGAGCGTAAGCTCTATGTTCTGCGTAACTACACGGTCCGAGTCTGCCTGGAAAGCATCTCCAACATCGGTGATGACTTCTATATTAACTCTCTGTCATACAAGACATTGGTGTACAAGGGTCAGCTAACCACTGAACAGGTACCTCAATACTTCCTTGATCTACAGAACCCATCAATGGTGACGGCACTGGCGCTGGTTCACTCCCGCTTCTCGACCAACACCTTCCCGAAATGGCGCTTGGCCCAGCCTTTCCGTTACATCGCCCACAACGGTGAAATCAACACCGTGCGCGGTAACCTTAACTGGATGAAGGCCCGTGAAGCGATTCTTGAGTCTGAACTGTTCAGCCAACAAGAAATCGATATGCTGCTGCCTATCTGCCAAGAAGGCAGCTCGGATTCATCCAACTTCGATATGGCGTTGGAGCTACTGGTGCTGTCAGGCCGAAGCCTGCCGCATGCACTGATGATGCTGATCCCTGAAGCTTGGCAAGAAAACAAGAACATGGATCCAAAGCGCCGTGCGTTCTACCAGTACCACGCCAACGTCATGGAGCCGTGGGACGGCCCGGCCTCCGTCTGTTTCACCGACGGTGTCCAGGTTGGTGCGACGCTTGACCGTAACGGCCTGCGCCCATCGCGCTACACCGTGACCAAGGATGACTTCCTGGTCATGGCTTCGGAATCCGGTGTGGTTGAAATCGAACCGGAGAACGTCCAGTTCCGTGGCCGCCTGCAGCCTGGCCGTATCTTTGTTGCCGACCTTGAACAAGGCCGCATTATCTCTGACGAAGAAGTCAAAGACACGATTGCCTCAGCCCAGCCTTATGAGCAGTGGGTCAAGGACAACCTGCTGACATTGAAGAGCCTGCCTGAAGCGGACAACATGCACCACCAGCCAACGCCTGAGCGTCTGCTGCACCATCAGCAAGCCTTCGGCATGAGCTCGGAAGAAGTCAACGACATCATTGTGCCGCTGGCGAAAACAGGTTACGAGCCGCTCAGCGCCATGGGTGCCGACTGGCCGCTGGCTGTGCTGTCGCACCAGTCACAGCACCTGTCGAACTACTTCAAGCAGCTGTTTGCCCAGGTCACCAACCCGCCGATCGACCCGATCCGCGAGCGTATGGTTATGTCACTCAATACCTACCTGGGTAAAGACCACAACCTGCTGACCGAAACCCCTGAGCACTGCCGGAAGGTTGAAATCGAATCTCCGGTGCTGAGCAACGCCGAGCTGGAAAAACTGCGGGCCATCGATAACGAACACCTGCAGGCCAAGACGCTGGATATCGTGTTCCGCGCCAGCGGCGAAGACGGCAAGCTAGAACGAGCGCTGAAGCGTATCTGCCAGTACTCAGAAGATGCGGTTATCGACGGCTACTCGATCATTATCCTTACCGACCGTGCGGTAAACTCCAACCATGCCGCTATCCCAGCAATGCTGGCCGTCGGTGCGGTTCACCACCACCTGATCCGCAAAGGTCTGCGTGCCAAGTGTGACATCGTGGTAGAAACCGGTGATGCTCGTGAAACCCACCACTTTGCAACGCTGGTTGGCTACGGTGCCAATGCGGTTAACCCATACCTAGTGACCGAAACCATTGTTGACCTGCAGCGTAAGCGCAAGCTGGATCCGGAAGTGCCGACCGAAGAGTTGTTCAACAACTACCGCAAGGGTGTGAACGGCGGCCTGCTGAAGATCTTCTCCAAGATGGGGATCTCAACCCTGCAGTCTTACCACGGCGCCCAGATCTTCGAAGCCCTTGGTATCAGCAAGTCAGTGGTCGATAAGTACTTCACCGGTACGGTTTCCCGTATCCAGGGCCTAACTATCGATGACATTGCCAAGGAAGTATTGATCCGTCACCGCCTGGGTTACCCAACCCGCGAAGTACCAATTCAGATGCTGGATGTCGGTGGTGTCTACCAGTGGAAACAGCGTGGTGAGAAGCACCTGTTCAACCCGGAAACGATTTCACTGCTGCAGCAATCCACCCGCAACAAGGATTTTGCCCAGTTTAAAGAGTATGCCAACGCCGTTGATGCCCAGGGCGATAACGCAGCAACCCTGCGTAGCCAGCTAGAGTTCATAAAGAACCCTGCAGGCTCTATCCCACTGGCAGAAGTTGAGCCAATCGAGAGCATCCTCAAGCGCTTTGCGACCGGTGCAATGAGTTTTGGCTCTATCTCGTACGAAGCTCACTCGACGCTTGCTGTAGCCATGAACCGCATCGGCGCTAAATCCAACTCCGGTGAAGGTGGTGAAGACCCGGCCCGATTCGAAAAGAAAGACAACGGCGACTGGGAACGCTCTGCGATCAAGCAGGTGGCCTCTGGCCGCTTCGGTGTGACCTCTTACTACCTGACCAACTCTGATGAAATTCAGATCAAGATGGCACAGGGTGCTAAGCCGGGTGAAGGTGGTCAGCTACCGGGTGATAAGGTCGATGACTGGATCGGTGCAACCCGTCACTCAACGCCGGGCGTCGGTTTGATTTCACCACCGCCACACCACGATATTTACTCTATCGAGGATTTGGCACAGCTGATCTACGATCTGAAGAACGCCAACCGCGCCGGCCGCGTCAACGTCAAACTGGTCTCGGAAGCCGGTGTCGGTACGATTGCCTCGGGCGTAGCCAAGGCAAAAGCGGATGTTGTGCTTATCGCGGGCTTCGATGGCGGTACCGGTGCATCACCAATGTCATCTATCCGTCACACCGGTCTACCGTGGGAACTTGGCCTGGCCGAAACCCACCAGACCCTGCTGAAAAACGGCCTGCGTAACCGTATCGTGGTCCAGACTGACGGTCAGATGAAGACCCCGCGCGACCTTGCCGTGGCAACCCTGCTGGGTGCTGAAGAGTGGGGCGTAGCAACCGCAGCCTTGGTGGTTGAAGGGTGTATCATGATGCGTAAGTGTCACAAGAACACCTGCCCGGTGGGTATCGCCACCCAGAACAAGACCCTGCGTGAGCGTTTCGACGGCCGCGTAGAAGATGTTGTGACCTTCTTCCAGTACATGGCTGAAGGCCTGCGTGAAATCATGGCCGAGCTTGGCTTCCGCAGTGTCGACGAGATGGTTGGCCAGTCACACAAACTGAAAATCCGTGACAACATCGGCCACTGGAAGTACAAGAACTTGGATCTAAGCCCGGTGCTGTTCATCGAGCCTGCCCGTGATGAGGACGGCGTCTACAACCAGCGTGAACAGAACCACAACCTCGAAGAGGTGCTGGATCGCAAGCTGATTGAAGCGGCTGCCCCGGCCCTGTACGAAGGCAAGCAGGTGGATGCTGAGTTTGACATCATCAACACCGACCGCAGTGCCGGTACCATGCTGTCGAACGAAATCTCCAAGATTTACAAGGACAAGGGCTTGCCTCAGCCTATGAACGTCAAGTTCAAGGGTTCTGCCGGACAGAGTTTCGGTGCCTTCCTGGCCAAGAACGTCAAGTTCGAAGTCGAAGGCGATGCCAACGACTACTGGGGCAAGGGCCTGTCTGGCGGTACCTTGGTGCTCTACCCGGACGCCAAGTCTGACATCGTCCCGGAAGACAACATCGTCGTGGGTAACGTCTGTTTCTACGGTGCGACGTCGGGTGAGTCATACATCCGTGGTATGGCGGGCGAGCGCTTCTGTGTCCGTAACTCAGGTGCCAAGGTGGTCGTTGAAGGTGTTGGTGACCACGGTTGTGAATACATGACTGGCGGTGTAGCGGTCATTCTTGGTCAAACAGGCCGTAACTTCGCAGCCGGTATGAGTGGCGGTGTAGCATATGTCTGGGATCAGTTCGAAGACTTTGACACCAAGCTCAACCCTGAGCTGGTCGACCTCGACCCAATCGAGCAGGAAGACAAAGATCTGCTGCACGATATGCTGACCAAGCACGTAGAGCTTACTGGCAGTACGGTTGCAGAAACCTTCCTGTCTAACTTCGAGGCCAACCTCGAGAAGATGGTGAAAGTGATGCCAAGGGATTACAAGGCAGTACTAGAGAAGCGCAAGGCAGAAGCACAAAACAAGGAAGAGTTGGAGGCCGTCAATGGGTAAGCCTACTGGATTTTTAGAGTTTGGCCGTGAGCTGCCAAAGAAGCTGGATCCGAGCGTCCGTATCCAGGACAACAAGGAGTTTGTTCTCAACGAGGAGTTCGGTGACAAAATCAACACGCAGGCTTCGCGCTGCATGGACTGTGGCGTACCGTTTTGCCACAACTCCTGCCCGATCGGCAACATCATCCCGGAATTCAATGACGCGGTGTACCGCGACAGCTGGGAAGAAGCGTGGAATATCCTGAGTTCGACCAACAACTTCCCGGAATTTACCGGGCGTGTCTGCCCGGCCCCTTGTGAAAGTGGCTGTGTCCTGGGGATCAACCAAGACCCAATCACGATTTGTAATATCGAGAAGACCATTGTCGAAACGGCATACCGTGAAGGGTACGCCAAACCGAAGACCCCGCGTTCGCGAACCGGCAAAACGGTCGCTATCATCGGCTCGGGCCCTGCGGGCCTGGCAGCAGCCGAGCAACTCAACAGTGCCGGCCACTGTGTGACGGTGTTCGAGCGTGATGAGAAAGTCGGAGGCCTACTGCGTTTCGGGATCCCAGATTTCAAACTGGGCATGGACATTATCGATCGCAAGATCAACCTGATGGCCGATGCCGGGATCAAATTCGAGGTGAACGCCCATGTCGGTGTCAACGTCAACGCCCAGCAGCTACGCCAGGACTTTGATGTGGTCTTGCTGACCGGGGGGTCCACAGTACCGCGCGATCTGCCGATCCCGGGCCGTGAGCTCAAGGGCGTGCATTTCGCCATGGAATTCCTGGCCCAGAACAACCGCCGAGCCAACGACATGGATCTGAAAACCGAAGAAATCCATGCCAAAGGCAAGCATGTGGTGGTGATCGGTGGTGGTGATACCGGCTCTGACTGTGTCGGCACCTCCAACCGCCACGGCGCTGAAAGTATTACCCAAGTTGAGATCATGCCGATCCCGCCAGAGAGGCGCCCGGCCAACCAGCCATGGCCTTCTTACCCGATGATCATGAAGACCTCGACCTCCCATGAGGAAGGGTGCGAGCGTCACTGGAATATCCTGACCAAGGAGTTCATCGGTGATGAAGCGGGTAACGTCAAAGCGCTGCGTATTGCCGATATCCAGTGGGAAGAAGCAAAAGCCGGTGAGCGCCCAGGCTTTACTGAAGTGGCAGGCTCGGAGCGGATCATCCCGTGTGATATGGCGTTCCTCGCAATGGGCTTCCTCCACCCAGAGCCAACTGGCGTGCTGGCCCAGCTAGATATCAAGCTCGACGAACGTGGCAACGTGGCAACCCAAGGGTTTGCCACTAACCAGCAAGGCGTGTTTGCTGCTGGCGATATGCGTACCGGCCAGTCACTGGTGGTGCGCTGTATCAACGAAGGCCGTGAATGTGCCCGAGAGATTGATGCCTACCTGATGGGTAACAGCAACCTTGAAGCCAAAGCAGATTCACTGATGCTATCAAATAGCTAAGCGAGCCTCCCGTCTAACACGGTAAACTGAATCCAAACCGGCCATAACGGCCGGTTTTTTCTGCCCTCTACATCCTGAACACCATAATTATTCACTGCTACCCATCCCGATATCATCGCATTATTCGTGCCCGCCGCTAATGTTAATTTATTGTTTATAGTTTGACCTTTCTGTAAATAGCCGTTAACTTGAAAGGTCGCTGGAAGCAAATAGGTACCTTTGACGACCCACCCGACAATCAAAAAGCAACAACCTGGGGGGCACAGAGGTTGTCACCGATGGTCAGGAAGACCGTCAAGAAATGCAGTATTTCTGCTTAGTTAGGCAGAAACTAGGGAGAGTTGTAATGACACTGTATAACCCCATGCTGGATAAAGATAACTGTGGTTTCGGGTTGATTGCCCATATCGAAGGAGAAACCAGCCACAAACTTGTCCGGACCGCCATATCCGCCCTCGACCGCATGACTCACCGCGGCGGTATCGCCGCCGATGGCAAAACCGGCGATGGCTGCGGACTGTTGATGAAAAAGCCCGACAGCTTCTACCGCATTGTGGCCGAGGACAACGGCTGGAAACTGTCGCGCGAGTTTGCTCTCGGTATGCTATTCCTCAGCCAGGATCCGGTGCTTGCCGAGCAAGCCCGCACGATCATCAGCGAAGAGCTGGCCAAGGAAACCCTGTCACTGGTCGGCTGGCGCCCTGTGCCTATCAACCCACAGGTGCTAGGCCCAATAGCCAGCGAGACTCTCCCCAATATCGAGCAGGTCTTTATCAACGCGCCAGCCGGCTGGAAGCCAAGAGATATCGACCGCCGGCTCTATGTCGCTAGACGCAGAATCGAAAAACGTATCACAGCAGACCCCGACTTTTATATCTGCAGCCTCTCGACGCAGGTGGCTGTCTACAAAGGGCTGTGCATGCCGGCCGATCTACCCCGCTTTTACCTAGATCTGGGCGACATCCGGCTGGAGTCTTCCATTTGCCTGTTTCACCAGCGCTTCTCGACCAACACCCAGCCCCGCTGGCCACTGGCCCAGCCATTCCGCTATCTCGCCCACAACGGTGAAATCAATACCATTGCCGGCAACCGTCAGTGGGCAAGGGCTCGGGCCTACAAGTTTGCTTCGCCGCTATTGCCGGATCTGCAGACGGCGGCTCCTTTTGTCAACGAGACTGGCTCCGACTCCTCCAGCCTCGATAACATGCTCGAGCTGTTCCTTTCCGGCGGCATGGATCTGTTCCGCGCCATGCGGCTGCTGGTCCCGCCCGCCTGGCAGAACCACCCCGACATGGATCCTGAGCTGCGGGCTTTTTATGATTTCAACTCCATGCACATGGAGCCGTGGGATGGACCGGCCGGTATCGTCATGTCCGATGGCCGCTACGCCGCCTGTAACCTCGACCGCAATGGCCTGCGCCCGGCCCGGTATATCATCACCAAGGACAAGCTGATCACCCTGGCTTCCGAAGTCGGGATCTGGGACTACGCACCCGATGAGGTGGCCGAAAAAGGCCGGGTCGGGCCGGGCGAATTACTGGTGATCGACACCAAGTTTGGCAAGATTTGGCACTCCGCCGATATCGATAACGACCTGATGGGACGCCACCCCTACAAAGAGTGGATGGCCAGCCACGTCAAGCGCCTGGTGCCGTTTGAAGAGCTCGGGGACGAGCTGGTAGGGTTCCGCTCGTTCGACGATACCGAACTCGGCACCTGCCAGAAGCAGTTCGCCATGAACCGCGAAGAGATCGATCAGGTACTACGGGTGATCGGCGAGAACGGGCAGGAGGCCACCGGCTCGATGGGAGATGACGCGCCGATGGCCGTGCTGTCCTCGCGCGAGCGCGCCGTTACCGACTACTTCCGCCAGATGTTCGCCCAGGTTACCAACCCGCCGATTGACCCGCTGCGAGAAAAGCATGTGATGTCGCTGGCCACCTGTATCGGCCGTGAAATCAACGTCTTCTGTGAAACCGACAGCCATGCCCACCGGGTCGCCTTTGCCTCGCCGGTGCTGCTCTATTCCGACTTGGTACAGCTGCTCGAGCTCGACAACCAGTACTACCGCAACAGTATTATCGATATCAACTTTGCCCCTAACGAGAAAGATCTCAAGCAGGCCATTATCGATATTTGCGATCAGGCCGAGCGCCTAGTGCGCAGCGGTACCGTCCTCATTGTCCTGTCAGACCGCGGCATCAATGCCGGCAAGCTGCCGATCCCGGCCGCGATGGCAGTAGGAGCGGTACAGAACCGGCTGGTCAGTGAGCAGCTGCGCTGCGATGCCAATATCATCATCGAAACCGCCACCGCCCGTGATCCACACCAGTTTGCGGTGCTGCTCGGCTTCGGGGCCACCGCGGTGTATCCGTACCTGGCCTATGAGACCCTCGGCCAACTGGTCGATAGCGGTGCCATCGCCAAGCCCTACCGCGATGTGATGCTCAACTTCCGCAACGGGATCAACAAGGGCCTGTACAAGATCATGTCCAAGATGGGGATCTCCACCATTGCCTCCTACCGCTGCGCCATGCTGTTCGAGGCTGTCGGCCTTGATGACGAGGTGGTCGAACTGTGCTTCCGCGGTGTATCGAGCCGGATCCAGGGGGCGGGGTTTGCCGACTTCCAGCAAGACTTGTTCAACCTTTCCCGCCGGGCCTGGCTCAAGCGCAAACCGATCGAACATGGCGGGTTGCTCAAATACGTCCACGGCGGCGAGTTCCATGCCTACAACCCCGATGTTGTCGGTACCTTGCAGCGGGCGGTCAAATCCGGTGACTACGCCGACTACCAGGCCTTCGCCAAGCAGGTCAACGAACGTCCCGTAGCGGCTCTCCGTGACTTGCTCAAACTGAAACCGGCTCAAACACCTATCGCCATCGACAAGGTCGAGCCAGCGTCAGCGCTCTACCAGCGCTTTGACTCTGCCGCAATGTCCATCGGCGCCCTGAGCCCCGAGGCCCACGAAGCACTGGCGGTTGCCATGAACCGGTTGGGCGGCTTTTCCAACTCGGGCGAGGGCGGCGAAGATCCGCGCCGCTTCAATAGCGAGCGAAACTCCCGCATCAAGCAGGTGGCCTCCGGCCGCTTCGGTGTTACCCCGCACTACCTGGTCAACGCCGATGTTATCCAGATCAAGGTAGCGCAAGGTGCCAAGCCCGGTGAGGGCGGCCAGCTTCCCGGCCACAAGGTCACTACCGAGATTGCCAAACTGCGCTACGCAGTACCGGGGGTCACCCTGATCTCGCCACCGCCCCACCATGACATCTACTCGATAGAAGATCTCGCCCAACTGATCTTCGATCTCAAGCAGGTCAATCCGACCGCCTTGGTGTCAGTCAAGTTGGTGTCCGAGCCAGGGGTCGGCACCATTGCCACCGGGGTCGCCAAGGCTTACGCCGATCTGATTACCATTTCCGGCTACGACGGCGGTACCGGGGCCAGCCCTCTCACCTCGGTGAAATATGCCGGTAGCCCGTGGGAGTTGGGCCTGGCCGAAACCCAGCAGGCACTGGTTGCCAATGGCCTGCGCCACAAGATCCGGCTTCAGGTCGACGGCGGCCTCAAAACCGGTCTCGATGTGGTCAAGGCTGCGATCCTCGGTGCCGAAAGTTTCGGCTTCGGCACCGCACCGATGGTAGCATTGGGCTGTAAATACTTG
The DNA here is from genome assembly GCF_003025515.1 of Photobacterium gaetbulicola. Classification (NCBI taxonomy): domain Bacteria; kingdom Pseudomonadati; phylum Pseudomonadota; class Gammaproteobacteria; order Vibrionales; family Vibrionaceae; genus Photobacterium; species Photobacterium gaetbulicola. Next base: position 176,811 of record NZ_PYME01000009.1, read on the forward strand.
CGCATCTGCCACCTCAACAACTGCGCCACCGGAGTGGCAACCCAGGACGAAACCCTGCGCCGCGACTTCTTCAAAGGCCTGCCCGAGCAGGTCATGAATTACTTTATCGGCCTTGGTGAGGAAGTCCGTGAACACCTTGCTGAACTCGGGGTCGAAAAGCTCACCGACCTAATTGGCCGGACTGAGCTTCTCGAGGTCATCGAAGGCTACACCGCCAAGCAAAGCAAGCTCGACCTCTCTCCAGTACTCGCGACCAGCGAGCCGTTAGAGGGCAAGACCCTGTACTGCAGCGAAACCAATACCCCATTTGACAATGCCCCGCTCAATGCCGCCCTGCTCGAGCAGGCCTTGCCCGCGATCAAAGCGCGCAGCGGTGCCGACATCTTCGAAGATATCCGCAACACCGACCGCTCGGTGGGGGCGCGGCTATCAGGAGAAATCGCCAAACGCTGGGGTAACCAGGGCATGGCGTCGTCACCGATCAACCTCCACCTGACCGGCACCGCCGGCCAGTCGTTCGGGGTATGGAATGCCGGGGGGCTCAACCTTTTCCTCACCGGCGATGCCAATGACTATGTCGGCAAGGGGATGACCGGCGGGAAAATCGTCATTCGCCCACCGGTCGGCTCGGCATTCAAATCCAACCAGTCGACCATTATCGGCAATACCTGTCTGTACGGCGCAACGGGCGGCAAGCTGTTTGCTGCCGGTAAAGCCGGGGAGCGATTTGCGGTGCGGAATTCGGGCACCATCGCGGTTATCGAAGGAGCCGGCGACAATGCCTGCGAATACATGACCGGGGGCATCGTCGCCATTCTCGGCAAGACCGGGGTTAACTTCGGCGCCGGGATGACTGGGGGCTTTGCCTATATCCTCGACGAGGACAGCGACTTTGCCGGACGGGTTAACCCCGAGCTAGTCGAAGCCTTGCCATTGGCTGAGTTGAAAATCCACCAAGAACACCTGCGAGGTCTGATTGACCAGCACCTTGAGCTGACCGGCTCGGATAGAGCGCAAGAGATCCTGGCCGAATTCGACCAGTGGATCCCACGCTTTTACCTAGCCAAGCCAAAGACTGCCGATGTCAATACCTTACTCGGCCACCAGAGCCGCTCAACTGCCGAGCTGCGCGTACAAGCCCAATAGGGAGGGAGCCCGATGAGCCAGAACATTTACCAGTTTATCGATGTGGCGCGTATCGATCCGCCCAAGAAGCCACTGAATGTGCGCAAGATTGAGTTTGTCGAAATCTACGAACCGTTTACCCACCAACAGGCCAGCGCCCAGGCCGATCGCTGCCTCGATTGTGGCAACCCGTATTGCGAATGGAAGTGCCCGGTCCACAACTATATCCCCCAATGGCTCAAGCTCGCCAACGAGGGACGGATCATAGAAGCGGTTGAGCTCTCGCACCAAACCAACACCCTGCCCGAAGTCTGCGGCCGGGTCTGCCCGCAGGACCGCCTGTGCGAAGGGGCCTGCACCCTCAACGATGACTTCGGTGCCGTCACCATCGGCAATGTCGAGAAATACATTACCGACAAAGCATTTGAGATGGGCTGGAAACCGGACATGTCCCATGTCGAATGGACTGACAAGAAGGTGGCCATCATCGGCGCCGGACCGGCCGGCCTATCCTGTGCCGATATCTTGGTACGCAATGGGGTCAAACCTGTGGTGTTTGACCGCTACCCGGAGATCGGCGGCCTGCTGACGTTCGGTATCCCGTCGTTCAAGCTGGAAAAGGAGGTAATGATCAACCGCCGCCGGATCTTCAACGATATGGGCGTCGAGTTCCGCCTCAATACCGAAGTAGGTAAGGATATCCAACTGGCCGAGCTGGTAGCTGAGTTTGATGCCGTCTTCCTCGGCGTCGGGACCTACAAGAACATGCGGGCCGGCTTGGCGAACGAAGACGCCCCCGGGGTATTCGATGCCCTGCCTTTCCTCGTTTCCAACACCTACCGGGTCATGGGGCTCAAAGGCGAACAACCATTTATCGATATGGCCGACAAGAATGTGGTAGTGCTCGGCGGCGGTGATACCGCAATGGATTGTGTCCGAACCTCGGTGCGCCAGGGGGCCAGCAACGTGATCTGTGCCTACCGCCGCGACGAAGCCAATATGCCCGGCTCAAAACGCGAAGTGAAAAATGCCCGCGAGGAAGGTGTGATGTTTCAGTTCAACCTCCAGCCTACCGGCTTGGAAGTCGATGGCAACGGCCAGATCTGCGGGGTGAAGATGGTCAGGACCGCACTCGGCAAGCCCGATGAGGCTGGCCGCCGTCGCCCCGAGCCCGTGCCGGGCAGCGATCATGTTTTGCCTGCCGACGCGGTGATCATGGCCTTCGGCTTCCAACCCCATGCCATGCCTTGGCTGGCCGAATTCGGGGTCGAGCTGGACCAATGGGGGCGCATCCAGGCGCCTGAAAGCGGCCGCTTTGCATTCCAGACCTCCAACGCGAAAATCTTTGCCGGCGGCGATGCTGTCCGCGGCTCAGATCTGGTGGTGACCGCCATCGACGAGGGCCGCCGAGCCGCAGAGGGTATCCTCGACTACCTCAATGTGTAACTAACCACTCGGCAGCTTGGCATTGTCCTGCTCCCGCATGTTACAATCGAGCCATTCCCAACGCCCCCTCACTGGGGGCTTGTTACCTAACAAGAGACTGTATTGATGAAAATCGGCATTATCGGCGCGATGGAGCAAGAAGTTGCCATCCTTAAAGATCAACTGACGAACCGCGAAACGTACAACAAAGCGGGCTGTACGTTCTACACCGGTACACTCAACGGCGCCGACGTGGTATTGCTGCAGTCTGGCATCGGCAAAGTGGCTGCAGCTGTGGGCACTGCGGTTCTGCTTGAAATCTTCCAGCCGGATGTCGTGCTCAATACGGGGTCGGCCGGTGGCTTCGACAGCAGCCTGAATGTGGGTGATGTGGTGATCTCGACCGAGGTCCGTTACCACGATGCCGATGTTACAGCCTTCGGTTACGAGATCGGCCAGATGGCCCAGCAGCCAGCAGCATTTACTTCTGATGCCAAGCTGATGAACACGGCCGAACAGGCGCTGGCGACCATGGCTGAAACCCACGCGGTACGCGGTCTGATTTGTACTGGCGACGCCTTCGTGTGCTCGGCTGAAAAACAAGCCTTCATCCGTGACAACTTCCCGTCGGTCATTGCCGTTGAAATGGAAGCAGCGGCGATTGCCCAGGCCTGTCACCAGTTCCAGGTACCTTTCGTTGTTGTCCGTGCGATCTCGGATGTGGCAGACAAAGAGTCGCCAATGAGCTTTGAAGAATTCCTGCCGGTTGCGGCCCAGAGCTCTTCAGTAATGGTCGCCAAGATGGTTGAGCTACTCAACCAGTAACGATGACCGACGCCATTGCACTCATCGTCGAAAACAGCACTCTGCTTGCCTTGTGGGGTGCTCTGGCTGTGCAATGGCTGTTGCCTATCCCCGCCCAGTTACATCCTCTGCAAATCTGGCGCCAGCTTGCCCTGGCTCTCGCCGGTCGGGTCAACAAACCCAGCGACGCCCCGCAGCAAAGACGTCTATCAGGGTTGCTTTCTTGGTCACTGCTATGGCTAACCGTATTGGTTGTTCTGATCTGCCTGTACCAGCTGGTGTGGATCGATACCGCTTTCCACCTTCTGCTGCTGTGGTTCGCCCTTGACTGGCGCAACATGCACAAGTTTAGCCAGCAGTTTGTCCGCGCCTACAGCCGGGAAGATAAATTGCAGTGCCGAACACTGCTCGCCAGCAAACTCAACCGCCATACCGACAGCCTCTCTTTGCTGGGGCTGGGCAAGGCCGGTGCCGAAACCCTGCTGGTCGGCTACGGCCGGTTAGCTGCCGGCGTCTTGTTCTGGTACGCCCTTGCTGGCGGGATCGGTGCCATCTTGTATCGCCTGGCCGTCGAGCTCAGCCGCTGCTGGTCACCGAGCAGACAACAATTCCGCCACTTCGGCCAGCCCGCAACCACGGTACTGGCCATCCTCGATATCGTACCGCTGCGCCTGTTTGCCCTGCTGCTGACACTTGGCAAAAACGGAAAAGTGGCACTGCGGGGTCTCAAGCAACAGGGGGAAAACTGGCTCCTTCCAGGGCCAGGATGGCTGCTAGCCGCTGCCGGGCACAAACTGTCGCTGTCGCTGGGCGGCCCGGCGATTTATGACCAAACCAAAATGGAACGGCCAAAACTTGGTGGCCGGATCGCCCCGGCCGCCTTTCACCTGAGCCAAATCGATCGCCTCGCCAACCAGCGTCTATGGACATGGGTGATTGCCCAAAGCTTGCTGTTAATCATGCTACAAGGAGCCGTGTAAGTGCGTGTCGCCGCTTTATGCCTACTGCTACTCCCCGTTTTCTCTGTCGCTGCCGAACCCGTAAAAACGATCATCAGCCTCTCGCCACATACGACCGAGATGGCCTATGCCGCAGGGCTCGGTGACAAGCTGATCGCCGCCAGTGACTACAGTGACTACCCGGAAGCGGCTAAGACCCTCGAGCGGGTCGCCAACTACCGCGGCATAAAAATGGAGCGTATCGTCGCCCTGCAGCCGGATCTGATCTTGGCCTGGAAAGGAGGCAACCCCAGCCGCGAAATGACCCGGTTGGAGCAGCTGGGCTTCAAGGTGTTCTACTCCAATCCCGGTTCACTGGAAGATATCGCCAGCACCCTGGAACTACTTGGCCAGTTTGCCGACTCGCCAATCCAGGCCCAGCGCAGCGCTAGTGATTTTCGCCAGCGGCTGGATGTCCTGCGCCGCACCCATCAGGACAAGCAGCCTGTCAGCTACTTCTATCAGCTCAGCAGCAGCCCGATGATCACGGTGGCTGGCAGCAATTGGCCCAGCCAAGTCTTTGCTGTGTGCGGCGGGGTAAACATCTTTGCCGACAGCCGCGCGGCCTACCCGCAAATTTCGCAAGAGCAGGTGATAATCCGCCAGCCTGAAGTTATCTTTGGTACCTCACATGCCGCAGCCGATCCTTCGGTGTGGGATAATTGGCGCCAGCAGTTACCCGCAGTGGAAAGGAAGCACCTTTTTACTGTAACCTCAGACTGGTTAAACCGGCCGACACCACGCACTATTCTGGCTGCCGAGGAGATCTGCCAGTACCTTGATCAGGTACGTCAGTCTGCGTTGTAACACGCCATCAACAATCACTGTGAGTCATCTCACAAAGCGATTGCAGCGAGTTGTCAGCCGGTTTATTCGTCGTACAATCTGCGCGATCTCCCTATATTCTCTGACTCAGCAGGTTTCATGATGCTCATTTATATTCTCGATATGTTCGGGACGGCCGTGTTTGCCGCCTCGGGCGTATTACTGGCAGGCAGGCTCCGGATGGATCCGTTCGGGGTGGTGGTGCTGGCCAGCGTCACCGCAATCGGCGGGGGAACTATCCGCGATATGGCCCTTGGTGCCACGCCGGTTTTCTGGATCACCGATACCAATTACCTGTGGGTGATTTTCATTACCTGTTTGGTCAGCATGCTGGCGATCCGCCGGCCACGTCAGATGCCTTGGTGGATATTGCCTGTATCCGATGCCATCGGCCTTGCGGTTTTCGTGGCGATTGGTGTTGAGAAGGCGTTACGTTTCGGTGCCACGCCTATGGTAGCCGTCATTATGGGTGTGATGACCGGTTGTGGCGGTGGGGTGATCCGTGATGTCTTGGCACGGGAAATCCCGATGGTACTGCGCACCGAAGTGTATGCCACCGCCTGTATCCTCGGCGGTATTGTCCACACCATGGCCCTGTCAGCCAATGTTGATACCTCGATCGCAACTCTGGCCGGGATCATCACGACCCTAACTATCCGCCTCGCGGCGATACGCTGGCACCTTTCCCTGCCAACCTTCGCCCTGAGACACTGATAGGTCTCAAGCTTTCAGTGTCATCGCTGGTGCCATTTCACAATAACCGCCTCTCTGGCGGTTTTTTTGTCGCTTACACCAGGTAAATAAATACACACCAGGTAAATAAATAAAAAACTTTACTTAATCATTGCACCACCTACACTTTAATAAACAAAAAAGATTATTTAATAAATAAAGAGGTGCCTATGACCCCCTACGTAGAACACGCCAACCTTACCGTCGCCAATATCGACCATACTATCAAGTTCATCCAAACCGCCCTGCCCACCTTTGCCGTCCGCCATTGCGGCCAAGGAGATGGCTACCGCTGGTGCCATGTCGGAACAGCACAAAGCTATCTTGCCCTGCAGGAAGTCGTCGAGCGGGAAGCTGTCGACCGCACCCCATATGTGGACAGCGGTATCAACCATATCGGCTTAGTGAGTGACGATGTGGAGGGGGTCCGCGCCCGCCTGCTGGCAGCCGGCTATCAGGAAAATGAGATGGAGACATCACACCCTTGGCGTAAACGGATTTATTTCTGGGATCCCAACGGCATCGAGTGGGAATTTATCGAATACCTGAGCCAGGATAACGACCGACGCAATGACTATAGCGAATAGGCTATTGGCTATTGGCTATTGGCTATTGGCTATTGGCTATTGGCTATTGGCTATTGGCAGTAGGATCAAAAAAGGCGCCCAAGGCGCCTTTTAATCAATGACAACAGGAGTAGGATTACTTCAGAGTCACACGGGCAAACTTGCGCTTGCCAACCTGGTAAACCGCTGTACCGGCTGCTGGGATCAGCTTGGTATCTTCGATTTTGTTACCATCGATTTTCGCCGCGCCCTGGCGGATCATACGCATCGCATCAGAGGTTGAGTTAACCAAGCCAGCCTCTTTGAGCAGGTTACCAATCGCAATACCGGCTTCGAATTCGAATTCAGGCATTTCATCTGGCATCGCACCTTTCTGGAAGCGGTTGATGAATTCCTGCTCGGCTGCATCGGCATCAGCTTCGCTGTGGAAGCGGGCAATGATTTCTTTCGCCAGCAAGATTTTCACATCACGAGGGTTACGACCACCAGCAATATCATCCTTGAACTGGTCAATCTCTTCTAGCGGACGGAAAGACAGACATTCGAAGTAGTTCCACATCAGATCATCAGAGATAGACATGATTTTACCGAACATCTCGCTTGGTACGTCAGTCACACCAATGTAGTTGTTGGCAGACTTCGACATCTTCTTCACACCATCCAGGCCAACAAGCAATGGCATAGTCAGAACCACCTGTGGCTTCTGGCCATTGGCTTTCTGCAACTCACGGCCCATCAGTAGGTTGAACTTCTGGTCGGTACCACCGAGCTCAACATCTGTCTCCATTGCGACAGAGTCATAGCCCTGAAGCAGCGGGTACATGAATTCGTGAATCGCAATTGGACGACCTTCGTTGTAACGCTTTTTGAAATCGTCACGCTCAAGCATACGGGCAACAGTCTGGTTGGCAGCCAGGCGGATCATGCCTTCTGCGCCCAGCTCTGACAGCCAGCTCGAGTTGAACTCAATCTTGGTCTTGGCAGGGTCGAGGATCTTGAAAACCTGCTCTTTGTAGGTTTCTGCATTACGCAGCACGTCTTCGCGTGTTAGCGGTGGACGGGTAGTATTTTTTCCTGTTGGGTCACCCACCATACCGGTGAAGTCACCGATCAGGAACGTGACGTCATGGCCTAGCTCCTGGAACGTACGCAGTTTGTTCAGGATCACGGTGTGACCCAGGTGAATATCCGGTGCAGTTGGATCGGCACCCAGTTTGATTCGCAGAGGACGGTTCTCTTTCAGCTTGGCAATCAGCTCCTCTTCCGGAATCAGCTCATCCACACCACGCTTAATTTCAGCTAAAGCTTGTTCAATGCTGGCCATTCTTGTTCGCTCCCACAGAATTGGCAAAAAAGTAATAATCCTCAATCTTACTTGAATAGCGATGTTTTTTGAAACCAGTTAGACTAAGGGTTGTCTTATTTTTTATGAAATCGCAAAAAAACACCACATGCAAGTACCGATACTCCGCCGGTTGCCAAGGATGCACCAGACCCTCATCACCGTGATCAGCTCGCTGCTCGTGGTGTTACTATTATGGCCGAGTTCGGAAAACAGCGGGCACCCTGAGCGAAAATTTGAAATTGGTAAGCTCTATCCGCTGAAACTTTCCCTCGATAGTGCGCAATTGCGCCCAATGGCAGCTGACGAAAAACCGGCGATCCCGGTACTCAAGTGGAAAGAGCACGAGGTACAATCCGGCGAGAGCCTCGCGGTAGTCTTCGACAAGGTCGGCTTATCGCCGGCTACACTCTACCGTTTAGTCAATGCTGATGAAGGCACCCAATCTCTCACCAACCTGCGTCCAGGCGACAAGTTACGCTTCGGCTTTGACGAGGACAACCAGCTGATCCAGCTGATCCAGCCGCAAAATGCAACCGACAGCCTGGTGGTCACCCGCACCGCCGACACCTTCTATTCCAACAAAGAAAGCAAGGACGTCGATCTCCAGCTCAATTTTGCCCAAGCCGTGATCACCTCGAGCTTCTGGAATGCCGCCGACAAAGCCGGGCTCACCGCCAACCAGATCATGGAAATTGCGGGGATCTTTGGTTGGGATATCGATTTTGCTTTGGATATCCGCGCCGGTGACAGTTTCTCTGTCCTGTTCGAAGAGCGCTTGGTCGAAGGCGAACCTATCGGCCGTGGCAATATTCTCGCGGCAACCTTCAGCAATTTGGGCCAGACCTTCACCGCGATCCGCAGCGAGGACGGTAAGTACTATGACGAAAAAGGCCAGGCGATGCGCAAAGCCTTCCTGCGCTCGCCAATCAACTTCCGTTACGTCAGCTCGAACTTCAACCCGCGTCGCTTGCACCCGGTGACCGGCCAGGTCCGCCCCCACCGCGGTACCGATTACGTCGCCCCGGTCGGTACACCGATTTGGGCTGCCGGTGACGGTGTGGTCATGCAGTCGAGCTACAACAAGTTCAACGGTAACTATGTGTTCATTCGCCATAGTTCGACTTACATAACCAAGTACCTCCACCTGACCAAGCGCAGCGTCAAAACCGGCCAGCGGGTCAAGCAGGGGCAAACCATTGGTACTCTGGGCGGTACCGGGCGTGTAACCGGCCCGCACCTGCACTATGAGTTCCTGGTCAACGGCGTCCACAAGAACCCGAGAACGGTCAAGCTGCCTCAGGCCCGCTCGCTGAGCGGCAAAGAGAAGGCCCAGTTCCAGCAATATGCGAAGGAGCGGATGGCCCAGCTGAACCACTTCAGCCAGTTTATCGCCGACAACAGCCCACTGCTTGGCGACCGAACCTAACAGACAAACAGAATAAAAAAGCCGCCCCCATTGGAGCGGCTTTTTATTTGCCTGCCAAAAACAACCTCCTTGGGCTGCCGATGGCTCAATTAGACGCTGAACGATGCACCGCAACCACAAGTGGTCGTCGCGTTCGGGTTATCAACGAAGAAGCGAGAACCTTCCAGCCCTTCGGTATAGTCAACCGTACCACCAATCAGGTACTGCAGACTCATCGGGTCAACAACCAGTGTGACTCCGCTCTTTTCAATTGTGGTATCGCCTTCGTTGACTTTCTCGTCAAAGGTAAAGCCGTACTGGAAACCACTGCAACCACCGCCGGTAATGTAAACACGCAGCTTAAGCTCCGGGTTCTCTTCCTCGGCAATAAGCGCTTTCACTTTGTTCGCTGCAACATCGGAAAAATTCAGCGGCAGATTGGCATCGCTCATTAAAAACCTCTCAAATACTATCGGTCATACCGGTGATTATCTAATACCTGACTATCTCGTTCAAGTATTGACCACCGAAGACTGCTCCCGTTGAGCCATTTTTTCCTTTTCTATGGTGCGATGCAAGAGCTGGGAGTAAATTGGCTGGCCGCCCAGTACCTGGGCCAGCATGGTTGCCCCCAGCGTGGTAATGATCAGCGGCAAGATCAAATCGTAGTTGTTGGTCATCTCAATCACCAACAGGATACCGGTGATTGGGGCTCGCACCGTGGCCGCAAACAGCGCCCCCATACCGGCAATGGCAAACATCCCCGGCTCCAGACCCAGCTCAGGAAACAGCTGCTGGGCCAGGGTGCCGAAGAAGGTACCGAATAGGGTACCCAGCGCCAGCATCGGGGCAAAAATCCCCCCCGGCGCCCCCGATCCGAAGCACAGCAGGGTCGTCGCCACTCGGGCCAAGAACAGGATCAACAGCACACTGATGCCATACTCGCCGTTGGTCGCACTCGGGATCAGGCTGATCCCCCCGCCGGTCAACTCTGGCAGATACAGCAGGATAAGACCGAAGCTCCCCCCCAGCAGGGTGCCCGTCAGCAAGTAGCGCCGGCGGTTGTTGCGGTGGATACGGGCAAACATGTCTTGGCTACGGGTGATCAGCTGATTGAAGATCACCCCGAATATTCCGAAGGCCATCCCGAGCAACAGGAACAGCCACAGCGAGCGCAGTAACGGCGCATCGTATTGCGGCATGGTGATCACCGCCTGCTGGCCGGAAATGCTGCGAAAAACAATATTGGCGACAATGGCCGAGATCATTACGCACTTAATCGAGATAAGGCTGTAACGAAACTGCGGCCGCATTTCCTCGACCACAAACATAATAGCCGCCAGCGGGGCATTGAAAGCTGCAGCCAGCCCTCCCGCCGCACCAGAAGCAAGCAAAGCATGGCGACCTTCTTTGTCCTTGAGCCGGAAGAGATCCGACACCATCCGGCCGATATTGCCGCCCATCTGTACCGACGGCCCCTCTCGGCCCAGCACCATTCCCGAACCTAGCGCCCCCAGACCACCGATGAATTTTACCGGCAGTACCCGCCACCAGCGAACCGGGCGGATATCATCCATCGCCCCTTCAATTTCCGGGATCCCAGAGCCCGCGGCTTCAGGGGCAAAACGGTGGACCGGGTAATAGCCAACCAGGGCCAACAGTGCACTGATCAAAAAGGCCGATAGCCACAATGGCAACACATTGCTGATTTCATGGCGCAGCCACTCCGTGCGCTGCTCCGACACCCAATGCACCGCAATTTCAAACAAGGTTGATAACAAGCCAGCGCCCAGCCCCACCAGCGCGGAGAGGAAAAGGACGGAAACTGGGGTTTTGTCGCGCGATAGGAAGCGCCGGACCAGCCCGCTCGGCTGCAATCTCTCAGGCGCAGGGGTGCCTTGGTTATTATTTGTCATCAAAGTTGCCGTAATCGTGAAGTCATCCCGGAGCCGGGAAATAAAAGAAAGGGGCGCTGTTCCCAACCTAATGGGGCCTGTACACCTTGAGAAAGCATAGCTGAGCGACTGTTTTTTTTACATATTCAATGTTGAAAACTAGCTTTTCAGTGATGCATAGCACTTTAGTGCCTTCTCGTTTTGCGCTAGCGCAGAGTTCCCTCACCAGCAATTGAAAGCCCCACATAGCCTAGGTACAATGCCGGCAGTTCAAATCGGACAATCTTCAATAACAGGACATCACAATGAGCAAGTCAGCTGATTTATTTGCCAAAGCGCAACAGACGATCCCTGGTGGCGTTAACTCACCAGTCCGTGCCTTTGCCGGCGTTGGCGGCAGCCCGCTATTTATCGAGCGCGCAGATGGCGCCTATATCTTTGATGCCGATGGCAAAGCCTATATTGACTATGTTGGCTCGTGGGGTCCGATGATCCTTGGTCACAACCATGTCGCGATTCGCGATGCGGTGATCAACGCGGCTCAGCAGGGCCTGAGTTTCGGTGCGCCGACCGAGATGGAGATCACCATGGCTGAAATGGTGTCCCAACTGGTACCGTCAATGGAAATGGTCCGCATGGTAAGCTCGGGCACCGAAGCAACCATGAGTGCGATCCGCCTGGCCCGTGGTTTTACAAACCGCGATAAGATCATTAAGTTTGAAGGCTGCTACCACGGCCACGCCGATTGCCTATTGGTCAAAGCAGGCTCTGGTGCCCTGACCCTGGGCCAACCAAGCTCTCCGGGTGTACCGGCTGATTTTGCCAAGCACACCCTAACTTGCACTTTCAACAACCTAGACTCAGTTCGCGAAGCCTTTGCCGAACACCCTGAGCAGATCGCTTGTATTATCGTCGAACCAGTAGCGGGCAACATGAACTGTATTCCGCCGGTACCGGGCTTCTTGGAAGGCCTGCGTGAGATCTGTGATGAGTTTGGCGCGCTGCTGATCCTCGATGAAGTCATGACCGGCTTCCGTGTATCTCATGGTGGCGCACAGGGTTACTACAACATCAAACCGGATCTGACCACGCTGGGTAAGGTTATCGGCGGTGGTATGCCTGTTGGTGCTTTCGGCGGCCGCCGCGAAGTGATGGAATATGTTGCCCCAACCGGCCCGGTTTACCAGGCCGGTACGTTGTCGGGCAACCCTGTTGCCATGGCCGCTGGCCACGCTTGCCTGAGCGTACTGACCAAAGAAGGTCACGAGCAACAACTTGCCAACACAACCCAGCGTCTTGCTGATGGCTTCCAGGCTTTGGCTGACAAGTATGGTATCCCACTGAAAACCAACCAGGTTGGCGCCATGTTCGGTTTCTTCTTTACCGATCAGGACACTGTTACCTGCTACGACGACGTGGCCAAGTGCGACATTGAACGTTTCAAACGTTTCTTCAACCTGATGCTGGAAAAAGGTGTCTACCTGGCCCCTTCAGCCTTTGAAGCCTGCTTTACCTCCCTTGCCCATAGCGACAAGGAAATTGAAGCAACACTGGCAGCGGCAGAGTACGCCTTCAAGACCCTGGCCGAAGAAGCGACTGCGTAATCCGCGTTCGAGTCAAACGGGCCACCATAAAGACACAAGCCGCTCTGTGAGCGGCTTGTTGCTTTCTTGCCTACCCGTCTAGGTTACTGCCAGAACCAAACCGCCAACAGCACCAGTGACAGCAGCACCCAGGCCGCCATCGGGACCCGCCGCTTTTTTTTGGTCTCGCAACCACAATCACAGCACCCCATCTTCGTACCTCCTCTCTTGGAAAATCAGGCAGATATTATCGATTGCCTCGCAAGCAATGTGGTGCAATCATAATACCAAACTGCAACTATCGCCTCATCAATACTATCGAGAAGGGATGCATCGTGCCCAAACCATTCAAAGTTGAATCACGCCACTGGATGCTTATTGCCGCTTTGGCGCTGGCGGCCTACGCCAGCTACACCTTGATTGAGCCCTACATCGGCCCTATCGTGATGGCCTTCATCATATCGCTGCTCTACTACCCGCTGCATGTCAAGCTGGACAGGTTGATGCCTCGCTCGCCCAACCTGTCATCGGTACTGTCTTGTACCTTACTGACCTTCATCATCGTGATCCCGATGCTGGTGGTCTTCAGCTCGATCATCCACCAGGGGACGACCTTTTCCAAAGAGAGCTATACCTGGCTAACCTCCGGCGGTGTTCAGGAAGTATTGGCCCACCCATCCGTAGTCAAGCTTCTGGCCCTTATCGAGAAATACTCCCCGTTCGAGCCACTCGATACCCAAGCGGTGATCCAGAAAGTGGCGACGGCATCGTCAAAGTTCGGCGCCCAGCTGCTCAACGTCAGTGCCCGGTTATTGGGTGATGCCACCAACTTCCTGATCAATTTCATGCTAATGCTGTTCGTGTTGTTCTTCCTGCTCCGCGACCACGACAAGATCGTCCAAACCATCAGGCATGTACTGCCGCTCTCGCGCAGCCAGGAAGATGCGGTACTCAATGAAGTCGAGCAGGTCGCCAAGTCTGCTGTCCTAGGCTCATTCCTTACCGCTCTCGCCCAAGGCTTTGCCGGTGGTTTTGCCATGTGGCTGGCTGGCTTTCAGGGGCTGTTCTGGGGCTCGATGATGGCCTTTGCCTCGCTGATCCCCGTGGTCGGCACCGCGCTGATCTGGCTACCGGCCAGTATCTACCTACTGCTGATTGGTAAATGGGAATGGGCCCTGTTCCTGGTTGGCTGGGGCGCCATTGTCGTCGGCTCGATAGACAACTTCCTGCGACCGCTGCTGATGCAGGGCAGCTCTGGCATGAGTACGCTACTGATCTTCTTCTCCATTATCGGTGGTCTGCATGTCTTTGGCCTGATTGGCCTGCTCTACGGCCCCATCATCTTCGCCGTCACCCTGGTACTGTTCAAGCTCTACGAAACCGAATTCCAGGACTTCCTGCAACACCAGGACCATCACTGATGAGATTGGCCGGGGGCCCTTCCCCGGCCCGACTTTTCTTATCGACGAATTTGTGGAACAATTCGCGCCCCAATACAGCTTTCATCCATTCTTGAGGTCGTTATGTCATACAGTGCTGCTAGCCAGGTTGCCGCCCGCCAGCTGGAATTTTTTGAAAACCGCAAGGTCCTAGTGGCCGGCGAACTTGATGACACCTTTCCAACTGAGCTCTCGCAGACCGCCTCGTCGGTAACGATCTTTACCACCAACTTTGGCTATGCCCGCCGCATGTCTTCCCACGACAGCGTTCACACCGTGTTTGGTGCCGAATTCAGCGAAGAAGCCGATATCGATATGATCTTGCTGTATTGGCCGAAAGCCAAAGCCGAGGCGGAATATCTGCTGGCCATGTTACTGGCTAAGTTTGGCCCGGAAACCGAAATCTGCGTGGTCGGCGAAAACCGCAGCGGTGTCCGCAGCGCAGAAAAAATGTTTGCCCCTTACGGCAAGCTGACCAAGTACGACTCGGCCCGACGCTGCAGCTTCTTCTGGGGACGCTGTGACAAGCCGGCACCGGCCTTCGACATCAACGACTGGTTCCGCAGCTACCCGCTGAATATCGCGGGTGCCGAGCTGACTATCCGCTCACTGCCGGGCGTATTTAGTCACGGTGAATTCGACCAAGGCTCCAAGCTGTTGCTTGATACCCTGCCCGCCCTGACAGGCCGCGTACTGGACTTCGGTTGCGGTGCCGGTGTGATTGGTGCCGTGATGAAGACCAACAACCCGTCTATCGAGCTGGAGCTTTGTGATATCAGTGCCTTGGCGATTGCCTCAGCCGAAGAGACATTCCGGGTCAACCAACTTGAGGGGACCTTTACGGCAACCGACGTCTATGCCGCGCTGCAAGGCCCGTACGATTACCTGATCAGCAACCCTCCGTTCCATGCCGGGCTGAAAACCTTCTATGCGGCGACCGAAGATTTTATCGCTCAAGCACCGCAATACCTGCGCAGCGAAGGACAGTTGATCATCGTAGCCAATAGTTTTCTGCGCTATCCACCACTGATTGAGGATAGCCTCGGCAGCTGCGAAACCATCGCCAAGAACAACAAGTTCAGCATTTACGCCGCGAAAAAATAACGGCTAACCAAACAACCACAAGGCCGGCCTCCCCGGCCTTTGCCCACATTCCAAGACAAAACGGCGAAATATGGGCAATAACCTTGTCATTCACAACCTCACCAGCGCCAAATCTGTGTGTCGGCACACGCTTCCGCATCCACTTTCTTGCTTCAGCGAAAAAACACAGTATAACTGAACGTTATGGTGAATATTCCGTACCAGTAACCGTTGACTCCGTCAATTTACCGGTCACCACCAGCAATCATTTCATTATAAATCAAGGCTATAGATGAGCCTTGTTCACAGCTTGTCTCACAGGTAATTTCAGGCACTGGCATGCAGCAGACTACCCGTTTAAAGCGTCTCCAGCACACCTTAATGCTGGCTTTTTTAGTTTTGAGTATTACCCCGTTAATACTGTCGGCCCTCTTCTTCCTGAACTCACATACCAAGGATCTGTCTGAGCAGAGCACGAATCACCTTGCCTCCCTGCTCGACAACAAGAAGAAACAACTCAACAACTTCTTTGCCAGCCGGGAATCAGAGGTACAAAGTTTTGCCCGCTCCGAACTGGCCAATGCCAGCGGAGGGCGTTTTTATGGCCTGGTCGGTGCTTACCACCAGCTCGGCGATATCTCCGAGGTGCTCCGCAATACCGGCAGGAGCCGCTACTACACCGAAACCTTGATCAACAAGTCAGCCGGCGAACAGGATACCGGCAACTATATAGGTCACGAGCGCTACCGGCTGATGTACAAACGCTACAACTGGGCCTACGAAGAGTACCTCAAGCGCTCAAGCTTCAGTGACATTCTACTGGTTGATATCAGCGGGAATATTGTCTATGCCGCCAATAGCCCTGACATCTTCGGCATTAACCTTCCGCAATCAGCCCAGACATACCCGGCACTAAGCCAAACGTTCTCAGCAATCCAGAAAAAAACCGAACGTTCAGAAGGGGAAACCGATCAAGTACCGGTTACCTTTACCGACTTTAGCCAATCACAAGGCGAAGCGGATCTTGCCGCGTGGTTTGCCGCCCCAATCATCCAGCAAGGCTATTTGCACAGCTACGTGTTCTTCAAGCTGAGCAACCAATCAATCCGCGACTTCCTTAGTGATACCGGCAATAACTCCTATTCGGTCCAAACTCTGCTGGTAGGCCAAGACCACCGCTCCAGACTGCCGACCTCCAGTAATGATCCTGCCTCTTTTTCCAGTAGCAGTATCAACCGTGCCCTTGAGGGAGACAGCGGCGTCGGCAGCTTCGCCAACTTCAACGGTGTTCCCGTGCTCAGTGCCTTTGCCCCGCTCACCATTATGGATAGCCCCTGGGCGCTGGTGGTCGAGCTGCCAGAAGAAGAAGCCTTCGCCCGTATCCGCCAGCTAGAGGTGATCTTCTTTGTTGCCATGCTGACGGCCATTGTGCTGGTCATTATCGCCTCGCACTGGCTGTCGAACTCCATCACCGCCCCCCTGCTGCGTCTCACCTGGGCTGCGGAACAAGTCTCGGCCGGTGACATGGACCAAAAGATCGAGGGCATCGAGCGCTGTGATGAAATTGGTCGTCTGGCGATCAGCTTTGCCCGGATGCAGTCCTCGGTGAGGGAAAAAATGACCCTGATCCGCGAGCAAAACAACGAGCTGGAGCAGAGTATCCAGATCATCCAGCAGAAAAACAAAGAGCTGCAGACCGCCGATAAACTCAAGGATGAATTCCTGGCGACCACATCCCATGAACTGCGTACCCCGCTCCATGGCATGGTTGGGATTGCCGAGTCGCTGCTGGCCGGCGCCAACGGCCCAGTCCAGCATTCGCAACGCCGCCAGCTTGAAGTGATGATCAACAGCGGCCAGCGACTGACCAACCTGGTAGATGATCTGCTCGACTACCACAAGATGCGTTACGGCGATCTCGATATCCAGAAACAAGCGGTGGATGTTGCCTCTGCCGCTAGGTTAGTGCTGGAGCTCTCCGGCCACCTACTTGGCAGCAAACCGGTACGTATCATCAACCAGATCCCCAATGACTTGCCACTGGTCCAGGGCGATGAGCAGCGACTGGAGCAGGTTCTCTACAATTTGGTCGGCAACGCCATTAAGTATACCTCGGAAGGAAAAATCATTCTTTCCGCCACCATCCTGGAGTCCCAGCTGCGCATTCAGGTGGTCGATACCGGCCAGGGGATCCCGGCCGAACAGCTGGAATATATCTTCGAGCCACTGATCCAGGCCAACACCCAGTCGGCCAACTACCGCCAAGGCTCCGGCCTAGGCCTGTCAATCAGCCGCCAGCTCATCGAGCTGATGGGAGGCCGGCTGTATGTCAGCAGCCAGCCGATGATCGGCACCACTTTCAGCTTTACCCTCAACCTCGCTTCCGATGCCGATATTGCCAGCAGCGAGCTATCCAACCGCAGCAACCACTTCCAGATCCCCTCCGTGGAAGCCCAGGCCTACGAGCTGGAGCATATCGAGGAAAACCCCGATGGCGAACTGCTGCTCATTGTTGACGATGAACCGGTGAACCTGCAGGTGCTTCACAACTTCCTCCGACTCGAGGGATACCGGGTGATCACCGCGGAAAGCGGCCTGCAGGCGCTGAAACTAGTCGAGAGCCACCAGCCGGCACTGATGTTGCTGGATATTATGATGCCGGAAATGTCAGGGTATGAAGTGTGCGAACAATTACGCCAGCGCTACAATATGCTGGATCTCCCGATCATCATGCTGTCGGCTCTCGGGCAGGTACAGGATAGGATCCGGGGCTTCGAGTCCGGAGCCAATGATTACCTCACCAAGCCGTTCAACAAAGAGGAGCTGACAGCAAGGATCGGTGCCCACCTCAAAGCCGGGCAAACCGAGCGCCAGCTCAAGGAAAACCAGCGCCTCGCCGAAGAAATCGAGCGCCGGGAGCAAGTGGAAAACAGCCTGCTGGAAACCCAAAACCGCCTACTTGGCTTGCTGGAGTCCTCCAACGAGGCGATTCTCTGCGTTCAGGGCGGAGGGCGGATACGCTATGCCAATGCCGCGGCTGGCAAGCTCTTCAACCGCTCGCCGGAGCAGGTTGAGCGTCACCATATCGAAGATATCCTGGCGACTCACCTTCCCCAGGATATCAGCCAAAGTCACCACTTCCACGGCAGCTTGATGTTCCGGATCGGCGATAGCCTCCAGTCCCTCGATACCGATGTCATCAACCTCCCCGAAGAGTCGGGGCTACAGAGGATGTTTATCTTCGATAACCAAGGCCAAACCAGCAGCCACCGTATAGAGGTGCTCGAAAATGCCGTCGAAGTGCTGTCAGGATTCGCCTTCAACCGTAATAAGGAGAGTTTGCAAAAGCTACGCCACCTAGGTGACGAGTTCTGCTCCCTGGCAGACAAGCTCGAGGGCAACAGTAAAAGCAAAAGCGATACCCTGCGGGAGCTGCTGGTCGACATCATGAAAGCCACCCTCAAGCACTGGGAAGAGTCGACCCAAAAAACCAAGTTCGAACTGGCAGAGGAAAGTGGCCTATGGCGGGTCTATCTCGACCGTAGCACCCTGCAGACCCGCACGCTGGATAAATATCTGCATTTGGAAACCCTGCCGAAAACGCCCCGCTGGCGTACCGTGCTCAGTACTATCGATTTTGTCCTTGAACGCAGTCCTTGCAGCACCTCGGCCCATAGCGAGCTGCTGGCAATGAAGGAGCAGCTACAGCACATTATCAATCAGTAGCGCGGAACTATCCTCGAAAAAGCCTGCCTAGTGCAGGCTTTTTTTTGACTCAAATTATCCCTTTAAAAGTGCCAAAACAGCCGGGCAACGGACCGAAACAGTGGCCAAAAACTCCGCAACTCTAGCCATATGATGCGTCAAACCCAGCTGTTCCGATGAAAACTTTCAGTTTATGAGAA
This sequence comes from Photobacterium gaetbulicola, assembly GCF_003025515.1. Lineage (NCBI taxonomy): Bacteria > Pseudomonadati > Pseudomonadota > Gammaproteobacteria > Vibrionales > Vibrionaceae > Photobacterium > Photobacterium gaetbulicola. Next base: position 195,941 of record NZ_PYME01000009.1, read on the forward strand.
GGTAATCACAACAAAGTCTCCGCATAAATTTTCCGCAAGGAATTAAGCTATTTTTTTCCGCCGTTACATTCCCACCGAAACCACCCGAACGTAAATTATTGTTTTATAGTAACTTAACTAGACATGGTGATTATTGACTAATGAAACAGAAAAATAAAAAACGCGACCTCCCGCACACCTCCGTCGAGGGCGGGCGCTGGATCACAGTCCGTTATTAACGTTTTTTACGGAGGGAAGCGTGAATTTAACGTTTTTGACGGGCAGCCTGATTGACCGTTTTGTTAATCCGGAGTTTCCTTAAGGCACACAGAGCCTACAAGGCCATTTGTTCAGGTGCGTTACTCAACTTGAACAAAGTAGGTTCTTCCTCCCCGTGCATACGGGGCTTTTTCCATAAGTGAAACTAAGAGCAAAGAGTAAGGAACAGCTATGCTTGCCAATATAAAGAAAACCCAGTTAGCGCTAGCCGTTGTCGCAGCCGCTTCAACTATGTTAACCGCCCCAGTGGCGTCAGCTGCAGAGCGCAGCGAGCTAACCATGGTGCCTAAGTTCTACCCAACCTTTGTACGTAACTTTAACCCTTACCTACAGACTCAGCTGGATACCACCTATGACTTCATCTTCGAACCATTGGTTGTTTTCAATGAGCTGAAGGGCAACGAGCCGGTCATGCGTTTGGCAAAAGACTACTACATGTCTGATGACCTGATGCAAGTAACCTTCGAAATCCGTGATGGCGTAAAATGGTCTGACGGCAAAACCTTTACCGCCAAAGATGTTGCCTTCACCTTCGAACTACTGAAAAAACACCCAGAGCTTGACCGCACTGGTATCAATGCCCGCCTGAAAGGTGTCCAAGCGAAAGGCGACAAAGTGACCTTCAGCTTAAATGAAGCGAACTCGAATGTTCCTTACCTGATCTCCAAAGTTGCAGTGGTTCCAGAGCACATCTGGAGCAAGGTGGACGATCCTACACGCTTTACCAATGAAAACCCTGTCGGTACCGGTCCGTTTACAGAAATCGATACCTTTACCCCTCAGCTATACACCCAGTGCCGTAACCCGAACTACTGGGACAACGCCAACCTAGACGTGGACTGTCTGCGCCTGCCGCAGGTGGGTGGCAACGACCAATTCCTTGGCCAGGTACTGAGCGGCCAGTTTGACTGGACATACGCGTTCATTCCGGATGTAGACAGCACCTACGCCGCCGCTAGCCCGAACAACAAGTACTGGTACCCTGCCGGTGGTACTCAGGCATTCATGCTGAACTACAATACGCCGAACAAGGGCAACCACGAAGCCATCAACAACATTGACTTCCGCCGTGCCTTCTCAATGGCGATCGACCGCGAAACGATCATCGATATCGCCTTCTACGGCGGCGGTGTGGTGAATGACTACGCATCAGGCCTGGGCCAGGCATTTGCTTCATGGTCCGACAATGCGGTCTACGAGCAATACAAGCCATACATGACCTACAACGTTGCTAACGCCAAGGCCCTTTTGAAGAAAGCAGGCTTCAAAGACACCAATGGTGATGGCTATGTTGAAACCCCGACCGGCAAGAACATTGAGCTGACTATCCAGTCGCCTAACGGTTGGACCGACTTCAACAATACCGTACAGCTCAGCGTTGAAATGCTTCAGGAAGTGGGCATCAAGGCCAAGGCCAGCACCCCGGACTTCTCGGTATACAACCAGGCGATGCTAGATGCGACGTATGATGTGGCGTACACCAACTACTTCCACGGTGCGGATCCTTACACCTACTGGGATAGTGCTTACCACTCTCGCTTCCAGGCCAACGAAGGCATGCCTCGCTTCGCGCTGCACTACTGGCAGAGCAAGGAGCTAGATAGCTTACTGGCTGGTTTCTACAAGACGGCAGATCGCGATGAGCAGGTGAAAATGGCTCACGCTATCCAGAAGATCATTGCAGAGAACCAGGTAACCATCCCAGTCATGTCTGGTGCCTACACCTCGCAGTACAACACTTCACGCTTTACCGGTTGGTGGAACGAGAACAACCCGAAAGGGCGTCCAATGCCAATCACCAACACCCAAGAGCGTCTACTGCAAGTACTTGACCTAAAACCTAAATCGTAATTTTCGCAATTTGCGGTGCGCACCTTGCGCACCGCCCCTTCAACCTTCCCCCTTAGAAATAACTATGGCCAGTGGTCAGGGAAGAGTGTGTCTGAAATCTGGTTAGAGAAGCTGGATATTTTAAGGTGTGAGTTATGGGATTTTTTATACGCAGACTTAGCTTTTATTTTATTGCGCTCCTGTTCGCAATAACCCTCAATTTTATTATTCCCCGGGCCATGCCCGGTGATCCGGTCACCATGATGTTTGCCAATGCCGCCGTGCAGGTGACCCCTGAACGTATTGCCGCGATGAAAGAGCTGCTGGGCTTTGTCGACGGCCCTATCTACCAGCAATACCTAATCTACCTAAAAGGAATCCTGTCGTGGGATTTGGGGATTTCCATCCAGACCTACCCGCAAACCGTTAACGACGTCTTGGGCAATGCCGTTGGCTGGTCACTGTTCCTGGCAGGGACCGCGGTTATCTTGGCATTCTGCCTCGGTTCGACCCTCGGCATCTTTGCGGCATGGAAGCGCGGCAGCAAGTACGACGCCTTCATTTCTCCGGGCATGATGGTGGTGCAAGCCGTGCCACCTGTGGTCGTGGCCATGCTGGTACTCTACACCTTCGCGATTGGCACCAAGTGGTTCCCGTCGACCTATGCCTACACCCCAGGGACAACGCCTGACTGGACCAGCTTGGATTTCTACCTGGATGTGGGCTACCACGCCGTATTGCCGCTGTTCTGCGCCACGATCATCCAGATCGGTGGCTTCCTGATCAACATGCGCAACAACATGATCAACCTGCTCAACGAAGACTACATCACGATGGCAAAAGGCAAGGGCCTGAGCGAAAACCGCGTGGTCTTCAAGTACGCCGCCCGAAATGCCATGCTGCCGAGTGTCACCGCCCTGTCCATGGCTATCGGTATGGCCATCGGTGGCCAACTGATCATCGAGATGATTTTCAACTACCCGGGGCTTGGCACTGTACTGCTCAATGCCATTAACACCCGTGACTACCAAGTGCTGCAGGGCCAGCTACTGATCATGACGATGTTCATGCTGTTCTTCAACTTCTTGGCCGACATTCTTATCGTTGCTCTGGATCCTCGCCTACGTAAGGGAGGCAAATAATCATGAAAGGACTAATTAAACTACTCTCTGGCAATGCCAAAGCTATGCTGGGCCTTATCATCATCGCGACCTTCGTTTTTGGTGCGCTGTTTGCCCCAATGATCACCAAGCACGCACCTGATAAGCGTACCGGTAACCCGCATGAATACCCGGCCTTTGTCGTGAAGGCTGCGCAGAATAACCCTGACGGTTGGGTAGCAACCAACTTGGCCGATAGTAAGCGTACCTTACGGATGTCCAAGGATGCTGACCACGTTCTAGGCACCACCCGCATGGGCCGGGATGTCTGGTCTCAAGTGGTTTACGGTGCCCGTACGTCACTGGCTGTCGGTTTCGGTGCCGGGATCATGGTGTGCTTCTTGGCAACGGTTATCGGTGTCTCCGCCGGTTACTTTGGTGGCCGTGTCGACGACATCCTGTCAGCCGCTATGAACATCATGCTGGTGATCCCCCAGCTGCCGCTGTTGTTCGTGATTGCCGCCTTCATTGGTCAGGCGGGCCCTCTCACTATCGCTATCGTCATCGGGATGACTTCCTGGGCATGGGGTGCCCGTGTAGTCAGGGCCCAGACTCTGTCCCTGCGTGAGAAAGAATTCGTCAAGGCGGCAGAGGTCTTGGGCGAATCACCTGTGCGCATCATCTTTGTCGAGATCTTGCCTAACCTGATTTCCATTGTCGGCGCCAGCTTCATCGGCTCGGTCATGCTCGCCATTATGACCGAAGCAACCCTGTCCTTCCTGGGCTTGGGTAACCCGAACTCGATTAGCTGGGGCATCATGCTCTACAACGTACAGACCTCCTCCTCGATGCTGGTCGGTGCCTGGTGGGAACTGTTGGCTCCATGTCTGGCCCTGACATTCATTGCCGTTGGTCTGGCGATGCTTAACTTTGCAGTCGATGAAATCGCCAACCCGCAGCTGCGCTCGCACAAAGGCATGCGCCGCTGGAAGAACATGGCTAAAGAAAACCAGAAACACGCTCAGGCCACTATCAAGCCTCAGCCAGCCCTTGAAGGGGGAGAGAAATAATGACCAATCCACAAATTTCTATCCGCAACCTGTGCGTTGACTACATTACCGATGCCGGTGATGTGCGTGCGGTAAACAACGTCAGCTTCGATATCGGCAAAGGCGAAATCTTTGGGCTGGCTGGTGAGTCCGGCTGTGGTAAATCCACCGTGGCCTTTTCCCTGATGCGCCTGCACAAGCCGCCTGCATTTATCACCGGCGGTGAGGTTATCTTCGACGGCCACGGTGACATCCTGAAGTTCAATGACATGCAGATGTCTGCCTTTCGCTGGAGCGAGATCTCGATGGTCTTCCAAAGTGCGATGAACGCCCTCAACCCGGTGCTGACACTGGAGGAGCAGTTCTGCGATGTGATCATGCGCCATACCGCCATGACCCGCCAGCAGGCAGTGCGCCGTGCAGAAGGCCTGCTGGAAATCGTTGATATCCACCCTAGCCGGCTGCGTGACTACCCGCACCAGTTCTCTGGCGGTATGCGCCAGCGTCTGGTGATCGCCATTGCCCTGGCTCTCAATCCAAAGATGATCATCATGGACGAACCAACAACCGCCCTGGATGTGGTGGTACAGCGCGAGATCCTGCAAAAGATCTACGCCCTGAAGGAAGAATTCGGTTTCTCTATCCTGTTCATTACCCATGATCTGTCTTTGATGGTCGAGTTCTCCGATCGTATCGGCATCATGTATTCCGGCGAGCTGGTTGAAGTCGCACCGTCGAAGCAAATTCTGGAAACCCCGTTCCATCCTTATACCGAAGGGCTGGGCAGTTCATTCCCACCGCTGACCGGACCGAAAACCCGCCTGACAGGGATCCCGGGCAACCCGCTCAACTTGCTGGAAGTACCGACCGGGTGCCGGTTCCAGGCCCGCTGCGGCAAAGCCCATGACGCCTGCTTTAGCCAAGCAACCCAGCTTCGCCAGTTGGAACACGGCCGTTTTAGTAACTGCCACCTATTCCACAAGAGCAGTTAAGGATTAAGTAATAGGAAGCATTATGAGCAAGCCAACCGGACAACCAATTATTGAAGGGAAGAACCTAGTCAAGGACTTCCCGGTCAACAGCAACTCGCTGAAGAAATCCATGATGCGCGCTATCAACGACGTGTCATTCAAGATGTACAAAAGCCGCGGCCTCTCCGTCGTCGGCGAATCCGGCTCGGGCAAATCGACCACGGCCAAAATGATAGCCAAAATGTATGCCCCGACAGCCGGCAAGATTGAATACTACGGGCGCGATATTGCCACCATTGAGAAAAAAGCCGATCTGATGCAATACCGCCAGGGAATCCAGATGGTATGGCAAGACCCGTTCGGCTCGTTGAACCCGACCCATACCATTTTCCACCATGTTGCCCGCCCGCTGCTGATCCACAACAAGGTGAGCAAGGGCAACAAGAAGGAGCTGGAAGAGAAGGTCTACGATTTGCTCGAACAGGTTGGTCTGATCCCGCCGAAAGAAACTGCGGCCAAGTACCCACACCAGCTTTCTGGCGGCCAGCGCCAGCGCGTGAACCTGGCCAGAAACATTGCCGTCGGTGCCGAGGTGGTCCTGGCCGACGAGCCCACGTCGATGCTTGATGTGTCGATCCGGGCCGGGGTCCTCAACCTGATGGAAGAGATGAAGTTCGAGCGCGAGATGGCGCTGCTTTACATCACCCACGATATCGCAACTGCGCGCTACATTGCTGAAGATCTGGCGGTGATGTACGTCGGCCACATGGTCGAATGGGGGGACACCGAGGAGATCATCCACGATCCCCAGCACCCATATACCCAGCTGCTGGTATCGGCGGTGCCGGATCCGAAGAAGTCGATCCACGAGAAGCTCAAGGGGAACAAAGGGGAGATCCCGCTCTGGACACCAGAGAGCCTGGGCTGTCCATTTGCCGGTCGCTGTACCCACGCCACTGACAGGTGCCGCCAGCAACTGCCGGGAGTTACCCAGCTCTCCGACAACCATTTCGTGCGTTGTTACCTGTACGAGAATTAACGGAGGGATCATGCAGCTGTTAATCAATCACTTAGGCTATGAGCAATTTGGCCACAAGCAAGCAGTCGTCCAAACGGCCTCGGTCATTGACACTCAATATGCCGAGCTACTGTGCGCCAACAGCCACCAGCCAATTATGCAGCTGCCTCTTGTGGCCTGTGGTCCGGTCGATCAATGGCATACAGGACTCACCTACACGATCGACTTTTCCGCACTCAGCAAGTGCGGGGACTACCTGATGCGTGTTGGTGAAATCCTGTCGGAGCCATTTGCCATCGCCGAGGGGCTATTGATGACGCGCACTTTCAGCGATGTCCTGCACTATTTTAAATCCCAGCGCTGCGGCGGTAAGTTTGACCTTGCGGATCAAGCTATACCGCTACTTGGCACCGATACCCGAGTTGATGTCCGCGGTGGCTGGTACGACGCATCCGGCGACGTCAGCAAGTACCTGAGTCACCTTTCTTTCAGCAACTATTTCAATCCCCAACAGACTCCGATGGTGGTATGGAATATGCTGACAGCATTCGAAAAGCTGGCCGACGAACAGTCTTTCGCGGCTTTCAGCCGGGTCCGGCTGCTGGAAGAAGCCCTCTATGGAGCTGACTTCCTGCTGAATATGCAATCACCGCAGGGCTTCTTCTACACCACCGTGTTCGACAAGTGGAGCAAGCAAACCGATCAGCGTGAGATCTGCAGCTACGCCCACCAGAGTGGCGACAAGTCTGACGATTTCCAAGCGGGCTTCCGTCAGGGCGGGGGCGTAACTATTGCCGCCTTGGCTGCGGCTAGCCGGGTCTTGCGTAGTTCTTCGGCACGACACATAGGCTACCCGGCAATAAACAGCGATGCCTATCTGAAGGCTGCCGTACAAGGCTACTGGCACCTGATCGAGCACAACACCCAATACCTCAATGACGGTACCGAGAACATTATCGATGAATACTGTGCGCTGCTGGCTGGCGTAGAATTATTCCGTGCCATCGGCGATGATGACTTCTTAATCCAGGCCCGTCACTGGGCCGACAGGCTGGCCAAGCGGCAATGTTGTGACGAGCAGCAACAACATTTTTGGTCTGCTAACCACGATGGCAGCCGGCCTTACTTTCATGCAGCCGAAGCCGGCTTGCCGGTGATCAGCCTGCTCCAGTACCTCGCCATCGAACCCGACTCAGAGCGCAGGCAACGACTGGGACAGGTTATCGCCAATGCTGTCGCGTTCGAACTCGATATTACCCATGGCGTGGCCAACCCGTTTGGCTACCCGCGCCAGTACACCAAACCTCTGAACGGCCAGAAAGCAGCCACATTTTTCATTCCCCACCAGAACGAAACCGGCTACTGGTGGCAGGGAGAAAATGCCCGCTTGGCCTCGCTTGCCAGTATGGCATTCCTTGCCGCGGGTATACCAAGCTGCCAGCCCCTGCGCCCCCAGCTCAAAGCCTATGGCCAACGCTTGCTCGATTGGCAGCTGGGACTGAACCCATTTGATATCTCGATGCTTGATGGCCACGGCCACAATAATCCGGACTACCTGCCAGAGCTCGGTTTTTTCAATGCGAGAGGCGGTATCTGCAACGGTATTACCTCTGGGGTCGACAACGAGCATGACATAGCCTTTAACCCGCCCCCTCACCATCAGGATATGTTGCAGAACTGGCGCTGGGGGGAGCAATGGATCCCCCATGCCGCATGGTATTTATTGGCTGTAACGCTGCAATTCAAGGAGCGACACGATGACTGATCCTATTCGCTATTACGTCGGGGTCGACGGGGGCGGCACATCCTGCCGCGCCCGGATCACCGACCATAACGGGCACTGCCTGGGGGAAGCCAAAACCGGCAGCGCCAATATCTTGCTGGGCGCTGATGTTGCCATGGCATCGATCATCGATGCCATTGCGACCGCAGCCGCCGCCGCGGGCCTTACCGAGGACTGCTACCCGGCAATGTCTGTTGGCCTGGCCTTGGCGGGCGCCGAGCAGCGCTCGGCATGGTATGAGTTTATGGCCCAGCCACACCCGTTTGGGGCTGTCACCCTAAACACCGATGCCTACGGGGCTTGCCTTGGTGCCTGGGGCGGTAACGACGGGGCAATTTTGATCGCAGGTACGGGATCGTGCGGGATCTTGATCAAAGACGCCAAGCAGCACGTGGTTGGCGGACGCGAGTTCCCGATCTCCGATCAGGGCGGTGGTGCCGTCATGGGACTTCGCCTCATCCAGCAAACCCTGCTGGCCCATGATGGGATCCGTCCCATGACAGCATTGGCTGAACATGTCCTTGACCACTTCAACCGGGATATTGATGCCATCGTGAGCTGGTCTAAAACTGCCCGCCCCTGTGATTACGGCCAGTTCTCTCCTGCTATTTTTGCAGCAGCCTACCGGGGTGATGCACTGGGGATCGAGCTGCTCAACCAGACGGCAGCGGACATAGAAATGTGGATGAAAGCCCTAATCCATCGTGGAGCCGACAAAATCTGCTTGATGGGTAGTATTGCCGAGCGGATTAAGCCCTGGCTGATCCCGCCTTTACAACAGCGCGTCGCCACGCCATTGGGTGACGCGATGGATGGTGCGCTGGCTATGGCCCGCGGTTGCCACAACCTTTACCCTTTGTGAGGTAGCTATGAGCTTTCGTCTCGATTTTGTCGTCATCGACCAGCAGCCGGATCAATCCCGGCTCGCGCTGACGCTTCACAACTTATCAGACCGGCCGCTATGTCTGTGGTCACTGCATTTCACACTGGGGCGTTGGATCAACCATACCAGCTTGACCCACGGCAAGCTTGAACAAGTAGGAAGTTACTGCACGTTAACCCCGAGCCACCATGAAGAACTAAAACCCAATGGCCACTTCTACACCGAGTTCACCATCGGGACCAAGCCGTTTACGCTACTGGATGATGGGATCATTGATGCATTCATTTGCAGCAACGAGGGCCACGCGCCTTTAATCACCCCTCAGCCAGTAGAGATCACCGCCTTCGGCTTGCAGCAGCCTCATCGCGACCGCCACAGTACGCCGCTTGAACCGGCGGCGGCAATCTGCCTTGTCCCAGCGCCCCAACAGCTCACCCCCCTGGCAGGCGAGTTTACACTCACTCCCCTCTCGGCCATCTCACTGGGTACCCCGCTGGCTGAAGGTTGCTGCCGCTGGTTGCAGGTAGAGCTCAAGCACCAACTTAACGAACCGATAAACGTTCATCCGCAGGGCAATATTCACTACCAATACCGGGAGCAGTTGGCTGAGGGCGCCTACCAACTACTGGTGGAGCAAGATGATATCTGGTTGCTGGCCAGCTCTAAGGCCGGCTTCTGCCATGCCACCTCATCCTTGCTGCAGCTATTACCCCCGCAGCCCAATCACCGGGCAGAGACGGCTCGCCGCCTACCCATGGTTGAGATCAGCGATGCACCGCACTTTGGCCACCGCGGCATGATGCTGGACTGTGCCCGCCACTTCCATCCAGTGGCGCGGATCAAGTTCTTGCTCAACCAGCTGGCACGGTACAAATTCAACGTTTTCCACTGGCACCTTACCGATGACGAAGGCTGGCGCGTAGAGATAGATGCCTACCCGGAGCTGACACGCATTGGTGCCTGGCGCGGCCCCAACGAGCCAATCCAACCACAATTTACCTCCATCAGCCACCGTTACGGCGGCTATTACACCAAGCAGGATATCCGCGACATCATCGACTATGCCGCGGATCGCGGGATCATGGTGATCCCGGAGATTGATATCCCGGGACATTGCCGAGCGGCGATAAAATCACTGCCCGAGTTGCTTGTGGATCCACAGGACAGTTCGGTTTATCGCAGTATTCAAGGGTACAACGACAACATCTTGTCACCCGCATTACAGGGAACTTATACCTTCCTCACCAAGGTGCTCGATGAAATCTGCGCGCTTTTCCCCGCGCCTTATGTCCATATCGGAGCCGATGAAGTACCCACAGGAGTCTGGACCGATAGTCCTGCCTGCCGGGCTTTGATGGACGAACATGGCTATGCCGATCCCATGGAGCTTCAGGGCCACCTCTTGCGCTTTGCCGAGCATCATCTCAACAGCAAAGGCAAGCGCATGATGGGCTGGGAAGAAGCGACCCACGGCGACAAGGTCAGCAAGGACACCATTATTTTCTCCTGGTTGAACGAGCAAGCCGGACTCTCCGCAGCCCAAGCGGGGTATGACGTTGTGATGCAACCCGGCCAAAGTACTTACCTCGATATGGCCCAAGGCGACTCTGCCGACGAGGCGGGGGTCGACTGGGCAGGCAAGCTTGTCCTGGAGCAGGTATACCAATACCAGCCCTTTGCCGATTTGCCGACCTCAGATCCCGCCCACCAACGTATCAGAGGCATCCAGTGCGCCCTCTGGTGCGAGCTGATCAATAGCCAGAGTCGATTCGAGTACATGATCTACCCACGCTTGCTGGCCATCGCCGAGATCGGCTGGACAGCCCCGGAAAAACGCAGCTGGCCAGATTTCACCGCCCGCCTAGCCGGCCAGTTCGCTTATTTAGACAAAGTAGGCATCAATTACCGTCGCTGCGAGTAAGGCGCAGGACAACGATTACAATAAAAGGATTGAAACACCATGAAATACGGTTTTTTTGATAACGACAATAGAGAGTATGTGATCACTCGTCCTGACGTCCCCGCGCCTTGGACCAACTACTTGGGAACAGAAAAATTTTGTACCGTTATCTCGCACAACGCGGGAGGGTACTCTTTCTATAACTCACCAGAGTACAATCGGGTGACCAAATTCCGCCCGAACGCAACCTTCGACCGCCCTGGCCACTATGTCTACCTGCGCGACGACGAAACAGGCGACTACTGGTCTATATCATGGCAGCCAGTGGCCAAAAACCTGGATGAAGCCAACTACGAAATCCGCCATGGTCTGTCTTACTCCAAGTTCAAGTGTGAATACGGCGGTATCACCGCAACCAAAACCCTCTTTGTTCCCAAAGGTGAAGATGCCGAGGTATGGGATGTGGTTATCAAAAACACCACTGATAAACCACGCACCATCAGTGCCTTCTCATTTGTTGAGTTCTCGTTCAGCCATATCCAGTCTGATAACCAAAACCACCAGATGTCACTGTACTCTGCCGGTACGGAATACAATGATGGCGTGATCGAATACGATCTCTACTACAACACTAATAACTTTGAAGGCTTCTACTTTCTGGCCTCAACGTTCTCGCCTGACAGTTACGATGGCCAGCGTGACAGCTTCCTCGGCCTGTACCGTGACGAAGCCAACCCGATTGCCGTTGAAAAAGGCCAGTGTTCAAACTCAGCCCAGACCTGTTACAACCATTGTGGCTCTCTGCACAAGCAGTTCACCATTCAACCGGGTGAAGAAGTCCGCTTTGCTTACATCCTCGGTATCGGCAAGGGCAATGGCGAACGCTTGAGGGCCAAATACCAGAACCCTGAGGAAATCGATGCAGCTTTCGCAGGGATCAAAGCCCACTGGGATGAGCGTTGCGCCAAATTCCAAGTCAAGTCTCCCAATGAAGGGCTCGACACCATGATCAATGCCTGGACCCTGTATCAGGCCGAAACGTGTGTGGTCTGGTCGCGCTTCGCCTCCTTCATTGAGGTCGGCGGTCGCACCGGGCTGGGCTACCGCGATACCGCCCAGGACGCCATTTCCGTGCCGCACTCCAACGCCGCCATGACCCGTAAGCGCCTGGTCGACCTGCTACGTGGCCAGGTAAAAGCCGGTTATGGATTGCACTTGTTCGATCCTGATTGGTTCGATCCGGAAAAAGCCGATGTTAAACCCTCCAAGTCGCCAACGGTTGTTCCTACCCCGAGTGACGAAGATAAGATCCACGGTATCGAAGACACCTGCTCGGACGATCACCTCTGGCTGATCCCGACTATCTGTAAGTACGTGATGGAAACCGGTGAAGAGCACTTCTTTGATGAAGTGATCCCCTATGCCGACGGCGGCGACGCAACCGTATACGAGCACATGAAAGCGGCGCTGGACTTCTCTGCTGAATATGTGGGGCAGACGGGGATCTGTAAGGGCTTGCGTGCCGACTGGAATGACTGCTTGAACCTGGGCGGCGGCGAGTCTGCCATGGTGTCCTTCCTTCACTTCTGGGCGCTACAGGAATTCATCGAACTGGCCAAGTATCTTGGCAATAATGAGGATGTGGCCAAATACACAGAAATGGCAGCCAATGTCCGAGAAGCCTGTGAGAAACACCTATGGGACGAGGAAGGCGGCTGGTATATCCGCGGCCTAACCAAAAACGGCGACAAGATCGGTACCGCCCAGCAAACGGAGGGGCGCATCCACCTTGAATCCAACACCCTTGCGGTTCTGTCAGGCCTGGCATCCCAAGAGCGCGGCGAGCAAGCCATGGATGCCGTCGACGAAAACCTATTCTCGGAATACGGCTTGCACCTGAATGCCCCATCGTTTGCCACACCAAATGATGACATCGGCTTTGTTACCCGCGTTTACCAGGGAGTAAAAGAGAATGGTGCCATCTTCTCCCACCCCAATCCTTGGGCCTGGGTAGCGGAAGCCAAGCTCGGCCGAGGCGATCAGGCAATGAAGTTCTACGATGCCCTGAACCCTTACAACCAAAATGACATCATCGAAAAGCGCATTGCCGAACCTTATTCGTACGTTCAGTTCATCATGGGACGCGACCATCAAGACCATGGCCGGGCTAACCACCCATGGCTGACAGGTACCTCTGGCTGGGCCTATTTTGCTGTCACCAACTTCATTTTGGGCGTACAGACTGGTTTTGCGGGTCTGACGGTAAACCCTTGTATTCCGACCCATTGGCCGGGCTTTGAGGTCACTCGTCAGTGGCGCGGTGCAACATATCAGATCAAAGTGGAAAACCCGAACGGCGTCAGCAAAGGCATTCGTTCAATTAGCCTCAATGGCGAATTGATTGAAGGGGCCATTCCGGTGCAGCCAGCTGGCAGCACCAATACCGTGACCGTTGTTATGGGCTAACACATCTTGGGGCGCCAGTTGCGCCCCATCTATCTACGAGAGAATAGGAGTTCCACTATGATCCAATTTGGAACCGGAGGCTGGCGAGCACTTATCGGTGAAGAGTTCACCAAAGACAATGTGCGCTTGGCTGCCCAGGGGTTAGCAAATATCATGATCGCCGAGCAGGTTACTGATAACGGGTTTGTTATCGGGTATGACCGCCGTTTTCTGTCAGACAAAGCAGCGGCCTGGTTTGCCGAAGTACTGGCCGCAAACGGGATCAAAGTCAGCTTTATCAATAAGTTTGTTCCCACTCCGATTGTTATGTTCCAGGCCAAGGAAACCGGGGCTACATACTCGGCCTGTATCACCGCCTCGCATAACCCTGCCGACTACAACGGTATCAAAGTCTTCATCGAAGGGGGCCGAGATGCTGATGAAGTGATTACGGCTAAAATTGAACAGCAGGTCGCGACACTCACAGCCAAAGACGTCAAGTCGGTCGACTTCGAGCAAGCGCTTGAGGACAAGCTCATCACCCTGATCAACCCAATGAATGAATTTGTCGATTCCATTATTAACTTTATCGATATTGACGCAATCAAAAAAGCCAACTTGCGAGTACTGATTGATCCGATGTTCGGGGTCGCCAAGAACGCCCTGCAAACCGTGCTGATCACGGGACGGTGTGATGTTGATGTGATCAACGATGGCCAAAACCCAGCTTTTGGCGGCTTGATGCCTTCACCAAATGCAGCAACACTGTACCGCCTGAAACACCTTGTCGCCCACGAGGGTTACGACATCGGTATTGGCACCGACGGTGATGCCGATCGCCTCGGGATCATCGATGAGAAAGGCCACTTCATTCACCCCAATGAAGTCTTGATGCTGCTCTATTACTACCTGCTTGAGTATAAGGGCTGGAAAGGTTCGGTCGTGCGCAACATTGCCACGACGCACTTACTCGACAAGATTGCAGCAGACCACGGTGAAAAGAGCTTCGAAGTTCCTGTCGGCTTCAAGCACATCAGCTCACAAATGGAGGCCGATGACTCCCTCATTGGCGGTGAAAGCTCGGGCGGCCTGACCATCCGCGGCCACATCAAAGGTAAAGATGGGGTGTTCGCCTCCAGCTTGCTGGTCGAAATGATCAGCGTTACCGGCAAGAAACTGTCGGAAATGCTCAATGAAATCTACAGCAAATATGGCTATGCCTATACCGCCGAGGGTGACTGCACCTTCCGCCCAGCCGACCGCCAGCGCCTCTACGATCGAATATACATCAACAAAGAGTTGCCTGAGTTTGACAGGGAGGTCGAGCGAGTCAGCTATGCCGACGGTGCCAAGGTCTACTTCAAAAACGGAGGCTGGGCACTGGCCCGCTTCTCGGGCACTGAACCACTATTACGACTGTTTGCTGAAATGGAGGACCAAGAGCAGGCTGAAAAAGTTGTCAGTCGGCTCAAAGCGTTCTTGAACCTTTGAGTTCCCCCCTTTCTCAGCACTAGCCTTACCACTGCCTTGGCTGGTACTGGGGATACACGTTGAGTCCTATCGTAACACGCGCATAGCTGTTACATTTCGCGGGCTTTAAGCCTTGGCGGCAAGGGTAGCTTCGCTACCCTTTTTCTTTATCTAAACCTCGGACAATTGGCGATCCAACAAATATCTCGTTCAAGCAGAAGGTGTCATTAAATAATGCTGCGAAAAGTTGCTATTTCGCACAAGGAGATACTCAGCTATTCCACGAGTTCAGGCTTCTCTATTCCGAAGATCTTGCTTTATTGTCTGTAGCCTCAAGCCGATAGCCATTGGTCGGAAAATCGAGTAGGAGGAGGCCTCACGGCCTCCGTCCTCTCACACCACCGTACAAGCGTGGGTCGCATACGGCGGTTCCGAATATATTTTCAGTGACTCATACCCATCTCTCAATGAGTACATGCCCAT